>JALOLW010000560.1 GCA_025455795.1 Spirosomataceae bacterium | reverse complement strand
GTAACGGGCGACACCGTGGGCGACCCTTTCAAAGATACCTCTGGTCCTTCAATGAACATCTTGATTAAGTTGATGTCTATCGTGTCGTTGGTCATTGCCCCTTACATTGCGGTAAAAAGCACTGAAAGCGGTGCGGCCAAAGAAACCATCGAAGTAAACGTTACAAAAGAAAATGAAAACGGCACAGTAACCAGCGCGGCCACGTTGAAGTTGGACAATGGCTTGGAAATGAATATTGCTGCCGACGGTAACCCCATCGAAGTGGGTTTGGTGGACTTTATCCGTTCTGACAAGCCCGTGGACAAAACCACTTGGTTTGATTTCGACCGTTTGTTGTTTGAGACTGGCAAAGCTACTTTGATGCCTGAGTCGCAGGAGCAATTGAAAAACGTAGCCGAAATTTTGAAGGCTTTTCCAAAAGTAAACATCAAACTCGGCGGCTATACCGACAATACGGGCGACGCCAACGCCAACCTCAAACTCTCAGCCGACCGCGCGGCAGCAGTAGAGGCTGAATTGGTCAAAATGGGCATTGATAACGCTCGCATTGATTCAGAAGGCTACGGCGACCAATACCCCGTAGGGCGACCAATACCCCGTAGGCGACAACGCCACCGAAGAAGGTCGCGCCAAAAATCGCCGCATTTCGATTCGGGTGACGCAGAAGTAACGAATTGTGCGTTTGCAAATGCGAACGAGCTTGCAAGCAAAAGCAGTCCAAAAATGAATAATGGACTGCTTTTACTTTTTTAACCAACAAGAAAATGAAAAATCAGCCTAAAATAGCGTTGCCTACCATTACAATTATAGAAAATGATGGCACTTTTGATTTTTTGAAAGGCAGGGTTTTATTTCCTGAAAAAGTGGCCAAAGCCAAAGAAACGCTCAAAAATGTAAAACTTCCTCCACGATAGATAGATACGTGCGTTGCAAACGTACTCTTCAGTCGTTCGCATTGCAAATGCGAACGAGCAAACGCGAGTCATCATAAACCAAACCTTACAGGCTTCAAAACCCTGTAAGGTTTTTTTGTATCTCTACCAATACCATAGACGGGTACGCCAAATCGTTCAAAATAGGCGCGATTTTTGTGCAAATTGGCACTTTTGGCTTTCTGAATGTACGGCGCAGTCCAAGTGTAAGAACGCGGTTTGATTTGGAGGGCAACGCTCAATACCCCGTCTTTGTACAACTCATAATCAACGGCATAGCGGTGGTCTATCTCCCCCGACACCTTCTTGAAATCAACGTCGGGGAAGTGCTTTGCCAACGTAACAATGGTGTTTTTTTCACGCACCATTACACCGTTCCAGGTTTCGCCTATTACCCTGAACTGCACACACACAAAGCAATCCTCTACGGTAAGCCCCAAGCCATTGTTTTTGACGGTTTCGTAAAGGAGTCGTCCCTTTCGGTACAAATCTTCCTGCGTTCTGCCGTATTGGGTGTTGAGATTTTTGAAGTGCCACGCCATTTGGCGAATGGCCTGCCTATCAAGCCGAATCAGCGACTCGTTGTTGAGGGTGGCTTGCCAATGCGGCGTGAGTTGCGCCAATAGCACGGCTCGCTGTTGGCCGCTTTCGTAATAAAACCGCTCCCAATCCTCTTTTTTTTCAAACGAACCCAGTTCAATTAGCGTCGTCACGTAGCCCACCGACCAAGGGTCATTGAGCATGAGGGCATTCCACGGCGCGTTGGTGGATTTGAATTTTTCGGGGGCAATAGGAAGCACAAACTCCTCCGACGAGGCATTAGCTTGGGGACTCAACACGGTCTTGGTTTTTGGGCTTGATGATGAGGCGCAACGATTGGTCGTAAGTGAGGTAATTCCAGAGCCAATTGATAAAAATCAAGAGGCGATTTTTGACCCCCACAATCGAAATCAAATGCACAAACATCCACGTCAGCCAAGCAAAGAAGCCCTGAAACTTCCAAAACGGCAAGTCCACCACGGCCAAATTGCGGCCTACGGTCGCCATCGAGCCTAAATCTTTGTACATAAAAGGCTTCATCTCGCACCCGCGCAGGAGTTGGACGAGGTTTTTGGCGAGCAGTTCGCCCTGTTGCATGGCAGGTTGGGCGAGTTGGGGGTGGCCGTTGGGATATTTTTCTTCGGTCATCAAGGCCAAATCACCCACGGCAAAAACGTTTTGTAAGCCCTCAATTTGGTTGAAACGATTGACTTTCAAACGTCCGCCACGGGTTACTGCCTCGGCGGGAAGTCCCGCAATGCCGTTGGCTTTGACTCCTGCCGCCCAAATGAGGTTGTTGGTGCGGAGGCGTTCGCCCGTATTGGTGTAGGCGTACTTGCCATCAAAATCGCTGATTCTCATCCCCAAGCGCAGATTGACCCCCAAATTAGTGAGGTACTGCTTGGCTTTGACGGAGGCTTGGTCAGACATCACTTCCAGCACTTCGGGCGACGACTCGTAGAGGTAAATCTGCATGGAATCGAAGTTGAGTTCGGGATAGTCTTTGGGCAAAATATGGCGTTTCATTTCGGCCAATGTCCCCGCCACTTCTACGCCCGTGGGGCCACCTCCTACGATGACCACGTTCATCAATCCTTGCCGTTCTTCGAGGGTTTGGGCGCTGAGAGCATCTTCAAAGTTTTGCAAGACGCGGTTCCGAATCGCCAACGCCTCCCCGACCGACTTCATGGGCATGGCGTGTTGGATGATGTTTTGCATTCCAAAAAAATTGGTATCTGCGCCCATGGCCAGCACCAAAAAATCGTACTCAATCGGCCCCAAATCAGTTTCAATAAAACTCCCTTCGGTATTGACCGCATTGACTTTGGTAACACGAATGTGGACATTTTTTTTGGACTGAAACACCTTGCGAAGCGGAAACGAAATCGAACTCGGTTCTAAACCCGCCATTGCTACTTGATAAAACAGCGGTTGGAATTGGTGATAGTTGTTTTTATCAATCAATACAACCTGTAAGTCAGCCTGTTGGGAGAGTTTGCGGGCGAGCGTGAGGCCACCAAAACCCGCGCCGACAATGACAACGCGCTTTTGGTCAGTTTTGGGAATATTGGGCGTCATAATGATGAAATGGTCAAATTAGGACAAGTGGGTCCCATGTCGTTGGGATGTTCAAAACAATGAATATATGTCAAAAACTCGGCAGGATTTACGTCCGACTCAAACGGGTACTTGAAGTTGTGAGAGCCGTAAGTTTCCACCAAATACTTC
>JALOLW010000161.1 GCA_025455795.1 Spirosomataceae bacterium | reverse complement strand
ACTGCAAATAAATTACGCTTTTTTATAAGAAATCAAAAAGTTTGAGAAAAAATGATTTATAAATGTGTTTTATTCTACTTTTTCTATGAAATATAATATAAAATCTTTTTTCCATATCAGTAAAAAAAAACTTTTGAAGGAATTGTGGAAACAATTTATTACTCAAACAGAGGAATATTACTGGGAAGAATATGCTTCGGGAAAAAATACAGCAGCCACACAAAACTTTAAAGAAGACTTAGTTACAACTAAATTTTCTAATGCCTTTGCAATTTACTTTCAAAAGACAGTTTTGAAACAAATTGACAATTTATCTAAACTGAACATGCCTGTTCCCAACACTGGAAATGAAAAGAAAACAAGTATTTCCAGTATTTCACTTTTGAATAATTACTTTAAACCTAATAAATTTAGTGATGATGCAAAAGAAAGTACAATCAATCTTTTTTGTCTTTTTTTAGGTTATCACAGTTTTGACGATTTTCAAGAAAAGAACTACATAAATCTTTTACCAATTGGAGTTCAATTTTACTTAAAATATCCTAAAATTGTCTATTTGAGTGTATGTGTTTTTGTTATTTTAACAGGATTGATAATTTTTCTCAAAACTAATCTTCCAGAGGATGATGATATAAAAGAATTGATAACATTAGCAAATCAAACAGAATTCGAATCGTACAAGAAATTAGATCAGTTTGATACTACTCATCTTGATCTATATTGGGCAAAAGGGATTGCGCGCCATAGAATTATGAACATATTAAAAAAACATCCGCAAATGGGCAGAGTTTTAGTAGATACTTTAAAAGCTTCTGGTGCAAAAATCATTAACTTCAAGATAATCCTTAAAACCCGATACTATATTCGCCTCGAAACAGAGGAACACTGGCATCTACAATGGTATAATGTGAATACAAAAGTCTTTGAGAAAGAATATGACCGAGTAGATACTCAAATTTATGAATTGATAAATTCAAACAAAAGATGGAAAATATGGGATAATTGGCATATTAAAAAGCCAGAATCAATCACTATTCATTAATGTGGCCTACCACGCAAGGCGGCGAGCTCGACCGCAAGTTTGAACTGATGATTTATCAGTCACTGGATGATTAGGAGGCGGACGTTAGCTGCCTGATGAAAATCCTACAGGACTACCTTAAAGACTCCAATTAGTTTTTGGGGTCTTTCTTCTTTTTGAAAAGAACATTACTTTAAACGAATTATAACAAAATGAAAATGAATTTATTGAGGCCGTCAGCAGGTATGATTGGGGGTTGTTTGCTGGTGGTTTTGTGCCAAATCCACACCTTCGCACAAGCCCCCGAAGAAAACCGTTTTACCAAAAATGTGCTTATCGAAAAACTCGACGAGCCTACTGAGTTGGTCGTACTCGACGACCACCGCGTGCTTTTTGCCGAGCGTAAAGGTAAACTCAAACTTTACGACCCCAAAAAGCCCAATACTTACAAGATAGTGGCCGATTTACCCGTTTACACCAAGTTTGAATACGGCTTGATGGGACTCAACATGGACCCCAATTTCAAGCAAAACAAATGGCTTTATTTATTCTATTCGCCCGTCTCTGCCGAATCTGACACTGCCCAGCGGCTCGTGCGAATGAAGTACGATACCGAGCGCGACACCCTCTTGCCCAGCACCGAGCAAGTACTCCTGCGTGTCCCCGTCAAGCGCACCGACTGCTGCCACACGGGCGGCTCTATCGCTTGGGACAAACAAGGCAACCTGTATCTTTCCACTGGCGACGATATAAACCCTTTTCAATCAGACGGTTTTGGCCCCATAGATGGTCGGCCTGGCAGGGCAGGTTTTGACGGGCGCGCGTCGTCGTCCAACACCAACGACCTCCGGGGTAAAATCTTGCGTATCAAACCACGTGCCGAAAGCGGCTACGATATTCCAGAAGGCAATTTGTTTGCCGTTGGCAATGACAAGGCTCGTCCCGAAATCTACGTAATGGGCAACCGCAACCCTTATCGTATCTCCATAGACCAGCGCACGGGCTTTTTGTATTGGGGCGAAGTAGGTCCCGATGCCGGTGAAAACAAAGCTGACCGTGGTCCACGTGGCCACGATGAAGTCAATCAAGCGCGAAAGGCGGGGTATTTTGGGTGGCCGCTTTTTGTGGCCGACAACCGCGCCTACAATCAGTATGACTTTGAGGCCAAAAAATCGGGTGAAAAGTTTGACGCCATGAAGCCTATCAACGATTCACCGCACAACACAGGTTTGCGCGAGCTTCCCCCCGCCCAAAAAGCGTTTATTTATTATCCCTACGCCGATTCGCCCGAGTTTGGCCCAATCGTAGGCAAAGGAGGGCGCAACGCGATGGGTGGTCCCGTATATTATTACGACGATTATCCCGAAACCGACGTGAAGTTTCCTCGCCACTACGATGGCAAGTTTTTTGCGTACGATTGGATTCGTGACTGGATAAATCCCGTCACCATGACCAAAGAAGGCGATTTTGTGAGCATGGAGCGTTTTATGCCTAGTACCACCTTCAACCACCCGATTGATATGCAGTTTGCGCACGATGGTTCACTGTACGTGTTGGAATACGGCAACAATTGGTTTGCTGCCAACGATGACGCCCGCCTTTCGCGCATCACCTACAATGCAGGCAATCGCAAGCCCGTCGCCAAAGCCTCCGTGTCCAAAAAAGCAGGGGCAGCACCGTTGAAAGTGGCATTTTCGGCGGAGGGTTCTAAGGATTACGATGGCGATGCCCTCAAATATGAGTGGACTTTTGGCAAAGGACTCCCCAAAAGTACCGCCCCTAATCCTACTTTTACTTATACCAAAGCGGGGGTGTATAACGCTACCCTCAAAGTGACCGACGCCAAAGGCAATGCTACTACCACCAACGTAGAAGTCAAAGTAGGTAACGAACCGCCCAAAGTCGAAATCGCATTGGCGGGCAATCAGTCCTTTTATTTTGACAACAAACCCGTGCAGTATGAAGTAAAAGTAGCTGATAAAGAAGACGGTAGCACCATAACAAAGAAAATAGCCGAAGAAGACGTGTTGGTTACGATTGACTACTTAGAAGGATTTGACAAAACCATACTCGCCCAAGGCCACCAAGCCAATACGGGTTTTGCGACGGGTAAACGCCTCATGGAGTTGTCAGATTGCAAGGCTTGCCACGGCATAGATACCAAATCCATCGGACCTGCTTACCGTGAAGTTGCCAAAAAATACAAAAACGACCGCGACGTGGTCAATAAATTGGCGCAGAAAATCATCAAAGGTGGTGGTGGTGTGTGGGGCGAGCAAGCCATGAGTGCACACCCCCAAGTGAAAGAAGACGAAGCCAAAGACATGGTGCGCTACATCATGTCGCTCAACAACACCAAAGGCCCCGACCGTAAGCCGCTCAAAGGTGAATATGTGACTGCCGCCAAGCAAAAAGACGGCGCGTACATTTTCTCAGCGAGCTACACCGACAAAGGCACGCCCGTGATTAGTCCGCAGACTACGCTCACGACCGTGGCACTGCGCCCCGCCAAAATGAAAGCCATCAACAATGACGGCATGGACGGCTGTATGAGCGTGGATTTGCCCACCAATGCCAAGGTACTGGCGGCTACCAAAGTAAACGGTCATATTGTTTATAAAGACGTGGACTTGACCAACATCGCGTCGCTCGCGCTGATGGTTTATGCTTCGCCCGACCGCACCACGGGGGGCAAAATTGAGGTTCGTTTGGGCAGTCCTACGGGTGCACTCATCGGAGAAGCAGACGTATCGAATAGTAAGATAGGCGTGGTCAAAACAACCCTCCGCAAGCCCGAAAACAAGAAGCAAGACCTGTACTTGGTATTTACCAGTACTCAGCCGCTTCCTGAAGGCAAGGGACTTTTTGCGGTAGAGTGGGTACAGTTTGGAGATTGAGTCTTACTTCCTCCCGAAAGTTCGTGTTTTCGGGAAGATACTTATCTTATTCAAAGCGGCCTCATCACTTCGAGTGATGAGGCCGTTGGCATTTTGAACGTTTAGTGCTGATAAACCTGCGGCAATTCGGCAGTGGGTGTTTCTTCAAAATCATACTGATAAATAGACTCTATCTCGGCACCTGGCAAAATTTCAATGATGGAGTTGATGAGACCAGTGTGCAAATCAAACACCCACCCGTGTAAATGCGGATAGTTACGTTCCTTCCACGCTTTCTGCACAATAGTGGTTTTGGATAAGTTTTTGACTTGCTCCATGACGTTGAGTTCGACCAATTTATCAAAGCGTTTGTCATCGTTTTCGATGGCCTTCATTTCGGTCTCGTGTTTAGAGTAAACGTCTTTGATGTTGCGTAGCCACTTGTTGATAAGACCGTAGTCTTTGTTGGTCATGGCGGCTTTGACACCCCCGCAGCCATAATGCCCCACCACCAAAATATGCTTCACTTTGAGTACCTCCACGGCGTATTGAAGCACACTGAGCATATTCATGTCGGTGTGTACGACCAAGTTGGCTACGTTGCGATGCACAAATATTTCGCCAGGGTGTGTCCCCGTGACTTCGTTGGCAGGTACGCGGCTATCGGCGCAGCCAATCCAGAGAAATTCGGGTTTTTGGTCGGCGGCCAAATCGTCAAAATAGCCAGCATCCAATTCGAGTTTTTCGGCAGCCCAGAGTTTATTCGCCAATAACAGTTTTTGATACGATTGCATTGCTTTTTCGGTAGTTTAGTTTTCTACGAGTGATTCCTTTGGTTTCGACTTTAATTCCTTTTTTACGCGCGCCTTCCATAAAATCTTGGATGGTGATGAAAATGTCGTAATCAATAAAACTGGCGAGTGTTCCGTCAATAAAAACGGTATCGTCGCTGTTGAGTTCAGACAATATCCCCAACAATTTCCCCCGATTGTAAAAAAACACGTCTTTGTTGAGTTTGATAAGTACCACGTCTTTGTCACGGACGGACGAAATAGATGACCTGAAATTGGTATAAATCACGTAGCCAATACCCACCACGAGTCCGATGCCGATGCCTTTGAGCAAATCAGTGAAGACAATCGCAATAATCGTGACCAAAAACGGTACAAATTGGTCGGGGCCTTCGCGGTACATCTGTTTGAAAAGTTCGGGCTTTGCCAATTTATACCCCACCATAATCAACACCGCCGCCAGAGCAGCCAGCGGGATTTTGTTCAGAAGCATGGGCAAAAACGCTGCACATACCAACAACAAAACACCGTGAAATATAGTGGCTACTTTGGTTTTGCCTCCCGCTTGAATATTGGCAGAGCTGCGCACCACCACCTGCGTGACTGGAATCCCCCCGATAAGTCCCGAAATGATGTTGCCAGCACCTTGCGCCAACAACTCCTGATTGACGGGCGTAATGCGCTTGTCGGGGTCGAGCTTATCGGTAGCTTCTACACAGAGGAGCGTTTCTAAACTTGCAATGACGGCCAGCACCACGGCTGTTTGCCAAACGATTGGATTAGCAATAGAAGTCCATTGAGGAGTCGTGAAAAAATTGACAAACTGATTGAAATTTTCGCTGACGGGCAACTGCACCAAATGTTCGCTTCCCAGTTGGATTTCGGTGGGTAGCACTTGGTTGAGCAGTACCCCCATAACCACGCATACCAGCGAGGCGGGAATACTATTGAGCCATTTGATTTTTTTGATGAGTTTTTGGTCCCACAAAATCAAAATACCCAGACACACAATCCCAATCAAAAGTGCGGTTTCGTTGATAAACCCGAAGATGTTGAGTAGCTCTGTGAAGGTATTTTCACCGTCGGGTTGTTCAAAACCCATGTCGCCTTCGTAGTCTTTGTCTATGCCAAAAGCGTGCGGAAACTGCTTGAGAATGATGATGATACCAATCGCGGCCAACATACCCTTGATGACCGAAGAAGGGAAATAGTTGGCGATAGCTCCTGCTTTTAAGATGGACAGAAGCACTTGAAAAACCCCCGCCAAAACCACGGCCAACAGAAACGCTTCGTATTGTTTGAGGCCTTGAATCGCCCCCAACACAATCACCGTAAGCCCCGCCGCGGGGCCACTGACTCCCAGCGACGAGCCGCTGATAAGTCCCACCACAATACCACCCACAATGCCTGCGATAATTCCAGAAAATAGCGGCGCACCCGAAGCGAGTGCTACACCCAAACACAGCGGAAGTGCTACCAAAAACACGACAACACCCGCCAAAAGGTCATTTTTTAAATAATGAGAGAGGTTTTTTTTCATTTTTGAGGTCAAATATAACGTAATGAAGTTGTGAGGCTATTCCTGCGGCAAAAAGCCTATTTGCCAACGAGCAAGAACCCATCGTCGTTGGATGGCTTCTGTTTGAAATTCAGCATTTTAATGAATTCTAACGCAGTACGCTATACTTCGGGAGGAGGAGAGACCAACCCAGCATCAAAGGAACGCAGAGAAAGCATGGGCCTGTGGATGGGTAAACGTCTTTGGAAGTGATAGCTACTCAATAAAGAGAAGTCAAAACCCTGTTTTTCAAAAATTTTATCCTCATCAAGTTCCTCTGAATCAGCCTCTTCGCTATTGGTTTCAAGGGCATCGGCTACTGCTTCTACTTGATTGAAACAGCGCTTAATGCACTCGTCCACCAACGAAAAACTGAACGAAAGCAAGACAAAGAATATGAAAAAACGTGGTAACAAGGTTTTGGTATTTGAAGTACAATATTAGGTAAAGCATCCTTCAAACGCCAATATTTTGCTCTTTATTTTGCAAAGATGCTTTTGTGAGCGTTCAATTTTTGTTGGATTTAGCCCTTATACTTCACAATCCTTCCTTTACGGCTTTGAGTTGCTCGGCTTCGGGGCGTTTTTTGTAGAACGGGTCGAGGGGGAAGCAGCCCGAAATGATGCCGTTGCGCGGGGCGGTAGTGCAGTCTGAGAAAGACCGACAAATCAGATTGCGCACGAGGGCGTTGCCCGCGAGCATGTCTTCGGGCATAGTAGGATAGGATAGCACCATGCGCCCGATGCCCACGCTGTCGGCCATGCCTGTGCGGAGTACGTGCTGCGCAACTTGTGGCAGCCACTCCTGCAAGTACGAGTACCCCGACCCGATGATGACCAACGCTGGAAACGCCGCTTTGAGGGCTGCCGTGACTTCGAGGTGCCGCTGCACGCCTACGAGGGGTTCTTCGGGGGGCAAATAGCCGTCTGAGGGCGGAAATAGCGCGGGGCGCGTCACGTGAGGATTGTAATACGGACTGCCACCAGTGACACAAATCAACTGAATACCAAGGCTTTGTGCAAGGGACAGAAAGGCTTTGGGTTCGTCTAAATCAATATGCAGGCCGTCGTCGGTAGCACCAAAAGCGTAAGGGTATTGCGACGCGGATTCGGGGATACCCGCCTCTTCGGGGCCTTTTTTGAAGGGTAACATGTCAAAAGCACTCAGGCGAACACCCATCTCTAAGCCTGGAGCAGCCTCGCGTACACCCGCCACGATGTTGCGGAGGTAGCGGGTACGGTTTTCAAAACTCCCACCGTACTTTCCCTGCCTGTCCACCGCGCTCAAAAACTCGTGGCCCAAATAGCCGTGACAATGCTTGACATCTATAAAATCAAATCCTGCCCGCTGGGCGAGGACGGCGGCTTTGACATAAAGCGAAATGATGTGGTCAATGTCGTCGTCGGTCAAAACGGGGTGGTCGGGCGTCATGCCAAACTTCTGGTTTAGAAACGGATGACTATACAATATCTGCGACTCAAACTTTTTGTGGTCGTTGGGTTTGCAAAAACGCCCCGAATGGGTGAGTTGAAGCCCTATCACGAGGTCGTCGGTTGTGCCAAATTTTTCTTGGTGTTTGTCCAAAATTAACTGTCGGAGTTGGACAAATTCCTCAAAATTGGCTTCGTTGAGTACCAACTGGTTGGGATTGGCTTTGCCTTCGTGGCAAACCGCCACCGCTTCGCACCCAAAAAGCAGCTTTGCACCGCTGATGGCAAATTTTTCCCAACGTTTTTTGGTGAACTCCGACGGGCGACCGTCGAGCGTGCCATCCCAGCCTTCCATGGGCAGAATACAGAGGCTGTTACCAATCGTTTTGCCCGATTTCAAGGCGATTTTTTTGGCAAAAGGGCTTTCGCTTGGAGGCAACAACGTATCATCAAAAGGCAACGAGATACCGTTGGTAGTGAGGTAGTTATTGAAGTCTGCCGCCGTTTTGAGTTGGGCTACGCGGGTAAATTTGGGTTTGTATTTGGTGGACATTTGGGCAGCCAGGTGTTGGTTATTGGTTATCCGTTATTTGTTATCAGAACGGGCTTTCAAAAAGATTTTGGTTAAAACAAAAGGCTAAAAGTGACGATTTTTACGGTTGTTGGAAGAAAAAAGACAAAAAAACGATGGTTTTGTGGGGTCAGGCACAAAGAATTTCTATTTTTGTTGCTGACAATTTTG
>JALOLW010000160.1 GCA_025455795.1 Spirosomataceae bacterium | reverse complement strand
CCTCTTGGTCTGAGAAAGGTGTCGAAAATGCTATTAAGCTGAGAATGAACCACTTTTACAACCAAAAATTCAAAGGTCTATACTTTGAAACATGACCAAAAATTTAAGTTGCGACCTTCTTTGTCTTTGGGCCAAGGGTGCGCGTCGCCACCGTGACCTATGTAGTGTGAGCCAGGGAAAACAAACTCCAAATTGCCCGCTGCTTTGAAGCCAGCATTCATCCAATGATAATAGGTTTGGTCGAGCGGAGAGGCGTTGAACCAGCGGCTTTTGGTGGTGAAATACGCCTTGTCTTTGGGCAGATTGACCTCCACCGTCCAGCGCGTGCGCGAGGCCCAGTCCCACGCGCCTACGAAGCAACTCACGCTGCCGTCGGGGTTGGTGCGGGTAATGTAATCTACTGGTGTAGAGACCGTTGGATCGTGACCAATGTCACCAAAATTCATCTCTATCCCGCCCGAAGTCCACGCCCCACGCATGGCCACATCCCGAAATTTGACCACATTGTTGAAGTAAACAAACGGAAAACCTACCTCACCCCTGCCCGCGCGGCGTACCGCCCTCTCCTTGGCAAGGAGCAGGGGTGAGGTAAGTAAATGTGCCCCCCAAACTTTACCACCAATTTCGGGTGTTACCGAAACTTTGATGTAGGGGTTTTGGAGTTCGACAAACTTCCAATTTTTCATCACTGGGATGTCGGTATAGCCGTCCAACCGAAAATACGGGTAAATCCGCCCCACGCGCGGCACGGGGTCGGGGTCTGAAAACGGGTAGGTTTTGAGGGTTCTGACGTTTTCTTGGACAGTGGCTTGGGCGTGGACTACTACGGTAGCACATACCAGCATCCATGCTACTGAGGCGTAAGCGAGAAGTAGTTTTTTCATTGTGTGAAGGGGCTTTTCAAGAGGGCAATTTACGCAAAAGTCGTTAGTTTCTTTTCTTTTACGTCATCATTCGTAGGCCCAACATCCACGCATTATCCCCGCCTCATCAAAAAGGCATTTCTGACCAACCAAATGGGGTATCTGATGGACCTCATACCCACTTAGCCGATACCAGCTCCCAAAAACTGCAAGCAATGATAGTTTTTTATTTTGATTACTTCCCGCTGCTTATTTATACCTGTTACTTCGCTCTTACGCCATTGACGATACGCCAGATATTCAGCGGGTTATCGTCTTTGAGTTCGTCGGGCAAAAGGTTTTGGGGGAAATTCTGATAGGCAAAAGGTCGCACAAATCGCTTGATGGCGTGCGCACCTACCGACCCAAAACGCCCGTCGGTACTGGCAGGAAAAGGCCCACCGTGCTGCATCGAAGCGCACACTTCCACACCCGTAGGAACCCCGTTGAGGAGTAGTCGCCCACAGAGCAGACTCACTGCTGACAGCAAATCTTGGGCTTCCCTGAAGTCTTGTTCGGTCCCAATCACACTACACGTGAGTTGGCCTTCCAAGTGCGCCGCTACGGTGCGAAGTTCATCGGTGTTTTGGCATTTGACCAACAGCGAAAACGGCCCAAAAACTTCTTGGTGCAAAGCAGGATTACTTAAAAACTGGCTCGAACTTACCGACGCCAACGACGGAATCCCGTCATCTTCACCGAAAGCCGTTTGGGTTTCGGCTTCGACTGTTACCGCTTCTTGGGTCAATACATCAGCGCGTTTGGTACGAAATGTTTTTGCGATACCCGCGTGAAGCATGGGGGCGGCTTGAATTTGTCGAATTTCGTTGGCCAAAGCCGTCATAAAGTGGTCAAGACCGGCCCCTTCTACGCCAATCAATAGGCCCGGTTTGGTACAAAACTGCCCCATGCTACCCGTGATTGAAAGGGCGTACATTTTGGCGTATTTTTCGGCTTCTGTGTCCATGGCGTCGGGCAGGAGAAAAACAGGATTGGTACTGCCCATTTCGGAGAAAACGGGAATCGGCACGGGGCGTTGGTTGGCCCAGTCAAACAGCGCTTTGCCACCCGCAAACGACCCCGTAAAGCCCACCGCCGCAGTACGCGGGTGCATCACGAGGGCTTTTCCTACTTCAAAACTCGCCCCGTGGAGGTGTTCAAATACGCCTACTGGCATGGCTGTTTTGACCACCGCTTTGTGAATGGCCGAGGCCACCATTTCGGAGGTTTCGGGGTGGGCAGGGTGGGCTTTCACCACCACAGGACAGCCCGCTGCCCAAGCCGCTGCGGGGTCCACCCCCGCAGTAGAATAGGCAAAGGGGAAATTGCTCGCACCAAATACGACCACGGGGCCAATGGGAATAAGCATATTGCGAATGTCAGGTTTGGGCAGTGGCTGACGGTCGGGAATGGCCGTGTCAATTGTGGCATCTACCCAAGAACCTTCTTCAATGGTGGTTGCCATGTCGCGGAGCTGAAAACAAGTCCGCCCGCGCTCGCCCGTGAGGCGTGGCGCAGGCAGGTGGGTTTCGCGCATGGCGGTTTGGATGAGGTCATCGCCGAGTGCTTCGATTTCGTCGGCAATAGCGCGGATAAAAGCAGCTTTGGCTTTGCCCGAAGCGTGACGGTACGTCAAAAATGCACTGTAAGCCCGTTCGAGGGCTTCGTTGATTTGGGCGGGGGTTGCGTCTATAAACATGTTATTTTCTCTTCAAACTTGAAAGGTATTCTACTAAATCCACTAATTCTTGTTGGGACATAGCCTCGTGGAGGCCCGAGGTCATCAGTGACTCGTCCAGTTTTTTCATCGAAACGACCTGCGCCATTTTGTAGCTTTGCGACGTACCACCAGGGAACTTCATCATCAAATCGGTTTCGGTCTTGCTGGCTACGATACCGATAGTGCTGCTGCCATCTTTGAATTTGACCTCAAAACCTTCGTACCCAAAACTCACGCCCGCACTGGGGTAAAAAATCGCCAAATACTGCCCATCTTTGCCCAATTTACTACCGATTTCGGAGAGTTTTGGTCCAAAATCTGAGCCTTCCTCATTGATTTGGTGACAAATAGCGCACTGCGTCGCAAACACCTTTTTACCGTTTGAGGCGTTGCCCGTCATCGCTACGAGTTCGGTGATAGGAGGTAGTTTTTTGCCTGTTTTAGAGGGCGCGGCATCCAGATACTTAGCCGCCTCTTGGCGCACACTTTTGCGCCACGCGGTACTCACCCCTTGCACGGCTGCCGCTTTGATTTCACCGCTAAATTTGCCTTCTTTCAACAAAGTTAAAACTGTTTCTTCGCCGTCCCAACTGCCGCCCAAAGCCCGCGCGGCTTCCATGCGGAGGGCTTTGGTACGTTTGACATCGAGCGCGAGGGTTTTCAAAACACCCAACGACTGCTTTGTCCCAACGCCGCGCAACGAAGCCACGGCACTGTTGGCCTTGGCGGCATCTTTGGCGTTGATAGTTGCCCAAAGCAAGGCTTCGCCGTTTTGTTTGAGGAGCTGACGGGCAGCGTCGCGGCCCATCGCTTGGGTGGGTTTTTCGGTGGCCAACTGCAACAAGCGTTTGTTTTCGTTGGCAGGTTCAAACTTCTGCACCAATTCCATGTACTCTGACGTGCCAAAAGTCGCGTCCAACAGTTTTTGGAGCGATTGCTGCGCTTCGGTGGAGGTTTTGACAAACGCAGGGTCCAAGTGACGCAGGCAGAGTTTGGTCACGTCGTTGTCGGTGGTGGCTTTGAGCATTTTGAGCAAAGCCGTTGATTTTTCTGCCCCCGCAGGATTGAAATCAAACGCCCGGAAATAACGCAGACGACTTTTGAGAGGGACGTTTACATCCGACGCCAACGATGCCAACAACGGCACCGACTCTTTGGTACGCGCCCGCCACACGATGTCGCGGCCTTTGGCGGTGGTGGTAGGGTTTTGACCCGCTATTTTGAGCCAAGTTGTATAAAATTTGTCCCACTGACCGTCGGCACTAATGCCCAACGCCTCCAAATACCAGCGGTCTTGGCCGTCGTGACGGTTGGCGAGTTGCGCCCATATATCCGCCGCCAAATCGTCTTTGCAGTGACGAATCGCCAAGGCCACTTCGCGGCGTACTTGGGGGTCGGGGTCGTTGGCGAGGGTACTGGCGTTTTCGGGCGAGAGAGGCAGCACGCCTTTGGCCGTAATCTGCCGCGTGGCTCGAATCGCCGTGATACGAATGTCAGGATTGGGGTCTTTGAGGGCCATTTCCA
This sequence comes from Spirosomataceae bacterium, assembly GCA_025455795.1. Classification (GTDB taxonomy): domain Bacteria; phylum Bacteroidota; class Bacteroidia; order Cytophagales; family Spirosomataceae; genus Runella. The sequence continues at coordinate 4,273 of JALOLW010000160.1, read as the reverse complement.
CGTAGTTGGCGCCGTTGGGGAGTTTGCTCAACAACCACAACGCCCGGGCTTTCATGCGCGGATTGGCGTGGGTTTGATACATTTTTTTAAGGTCAACTTCGGCGGCTTGGCCCAAGCTGTTGATTTTGTTCCAAGCGTGGTAGCGCACCGACACGTTGGGGCTTTCGATGGCTTGCAACGCCCCCGCCAACGTGCTAAAATCGGGGGCAGTGACTTTGTAAGGCGTATTGGGGGGAGCTACGCGATAAATCCGTCCGCGGTTGAGGTCGCCTGCTTGGTGGCCGCCCACGCCAGGGTCGTACCAGTCGGCGGCAAAAAGTGAGCCGTCGGGGGCTACGCACACATCCGACGGGCGAAACCACTGATTGCGTTTGCCATACAACACATTGGCAATGGTGGCCTTGTAGCCCGCGCCGTCTTTTTCTACAGGATAGGCCCGAACTACGTTGGGACCCGCGTCGCAGTGAATGACTTGATTTTCAAAGGTTTTTGGCAACATATTACCTTCGTACATAATCACCCCCGTGGGTGAGCCTGCGCCTGTTTGGAGGAGGTTGGGTACAACACCGGGGTCGTTGAGGTGCCAATGGCGAAGCGGAATCTGCTCTTCGATGTTGGTGCGATTGGCCTGCCAACCCGCGCCCGTCATCTCGTCGGTGTAGCCGTAGTTGCCGTATTCCATCACGTAGTTGATACGTACGCCTTTGTTGCCGTCGTCGTCGTTGTCTGACTGCCACATTGTACCGTAGCTGTCCACCACGACTTCGTAATTGTTGCGGAAATTGTGGCCCAAAACTTCCACGTTTTTGAAGTTTTGGTCACAGCGAAACACCATCCCTTGCTTGTATTTTTTGAGGTTGATGGCATCCCCGTTTTGGTCGAGCACAGGATTGCCCTGACCGTCAAGGAGTTGTTCACCAGAATTGCCAAAATTGAAATAAAACTTACCGTCAGGGCCGAAAGTGAAGGCGTGCATACCGTGGTCGTGCTGCTCGCCTTTGATACCCTGAAAGATGATTTCTTTTTTGTCGGCGCGGTCATCACCGTTCTCATCGGTAAAAAGCCACACGTAGGGGCTTTGCGACACGAGGACGCGGTTGCCCATGACCAAAATACCGAGCGGCGCGGCTACTTCGGGGCCTTGGTAAAACACCTTGCTGGCGTCGGCTTTACCGTCGGCGTTGGTGTCTTCCAAAATCATAATGCGGTCGCCTTCGTTGTGCGTCGGGTTGCCCGTGATAGCAGGGCGGTAATTGTAGGCTTCGAGTACCCACACGCGCCCACGGTGGTCAATGTCAATGTTGGTGGGGTTGGTAATCATCGGCTCCGACGCAAAGAGGTTGGTTTCCAGCCCTTCGGCTACTTCCAACGCCCCCACGGCGTATTTCAAATCGTGCTTCTGCTCTTGGGTGAGCTGGGCATAGATACTGTCGAGCGAAGGTCTCACCCCGCGACTTGGGTTGTCGTTTTGATAGGCCGCGCCCAGCAGTGCGACCACTGCTACACCGCCCAACGTCCAAAAATGCTTTTTCATCTGTGTAAAAAGCCCCCCGCCCCGAGGGGGAGTTTAGTCATCTGAGATTTGCTCACAAACCTCATGGGGATGGATTGAGTTGAAAAATAGACTTCTGCTTGCATTACTGCTAATGCAATACTGTTTTAAAGCAAAATGTTTGGGATTTATAATGGATTTTTGGTTGTATTCCCCCACCTCAATATTTTGCCAATTTTCTATACAAATAATTCGATTTGTCCACTATTTACAGGTTTCATTTCTTCGATAAATTTATCCCACATACAAAGAGTTAAATCGAAATTATAAATTTTATTTAAGTTGTTCAATTCTGTCTCTACGTATTTTCTACTTATAAAATTTGACAGTGCCAAAAGGTCAATTCGCATTAAAACATCTTTTGTAAACGTGCGTTTTGCGTCTGCAAAAGTTATAGATTGTAGAAATTGCTTTGTCCTATCCGAATTTAAGAGTATCAAGGCGTAAGCAGCAAACTCAATTTTATCAAATCCAATTAAATAACAAGTGTCGTCAAGCATTACTGGCTTATCATTTTGTGGCAGAATTAGCGTAAAATGGAAAGTCTTATAAAGTCCTGAAATGGCAACTTTGTAGGGTTTAAAGGAATAATCACCTATGCCAAAAATCGAAAAAGCGGGTTTATTGTTATAAATACTTGATTTTCTGTCTTCAAAAGAAGATTGATGATCTGTCAAATATTTATATGTTTTCGGATAGTCATCTTTGATAAACTTGGTTTCTTGTCCAACTCTTTTTTGAGTGACAATTGTGAATTTTCTTGTCTGACTAATGACGGTATTCTTAAGGTCTGAACTTTTGAGAATACCATAAACCAAATCTTCTTCTAATTTAATTTCTTCATTCAATCCATTGACATAATGACCATTTACTTTATCTAATTCCATCACTGTCGAACAGTCATGTTTTAAACCTTGTCGCCAAATAAAAGGACACGCTCCATCAATATTTTGACTAAGAGTATAAATATCAATATTCGATACAAATTTATCTCCCAGCCAACCAAATTGTAGTTGATAATTTTTATTATTATAAAAATCAAATTCACTACATACAAAGGCTGGTTGTGTGTCTAATTTGCAGTAAAATAAAGATGCTTCAACAGAAACATTGAACTCTTTTTTGCTATCAATACGGTGCTTTTCTATTTCAGAAATGGCATATTTATTCTTTATTTGGTCTGAAACGATGTTTTTGATAACCGTATTTTTAACCAACAATAATAAATTTCCTTTACAATTTTGGAAAGAATTTAGCATTGTTAGGGTAATGAATTCGGCAATATCAAAATTGCCTTTTCCTGTCATAGCATCTAATCCACTATGATTTTTGAAGTTTGTTTTCTTCGGTAGATTTGTAGAGCTAAGGCTACCTAATTTTGAATTAGTGACCCAAGGTGGGTTGCCGATAACTAAAATATTATTTTTGGAAAACCGTTTTGCAACGCTTTTGAAATCAAAATCAAAAACATCACAGTGATTAATTAAAATATCTGGTTTGAGTTTTATTTCATCATCTTGTTGAGCATTTTTGAGGTAAAAATCAACAATATTAAATTTAGTTTCCCATACATAAGGTTTATATATTTCAACGCCAAAAACATTCTTAATCGTAGAGAAATTACGCAAGGACGCTACAATAAAATTACCTTTTCCACAAGTAGGTTCAACTAAAATTTCGGGTGAAATGTGCTTAGAGACTAAACATAAAGTCACTTTATTGGCTAAATCTTCATTTGTCTGAAAGTCTCCATATTCTGCTCTATCTGGTTCTGAAATAAGCGTACTTGAGCTTAAAATGCCTTCTTTTAGTTTATCTAATTCCAAATTGTCTTCAAAAAAATCAATAATACCAAAATCATTATACATCTTTTGATTGGCATTTTCAAAAGAAAAAATGTTTTTCAAATTATTATTCAAATAATCTGAAACTTGATGTGTCATATTTGCTTCAAAAACTTTCATTCATTTTTCATTTTATCAATTATCTTGTTAATGCCTTCAACATTCTCTGCAAGTGTTACAATTCTTTGATATTGTAATCGCCATTGCAAAGCATTTGAGATAGTCAAATAGCCTTGTTCGGGCGGTGTTTTAAGTATTTGTTCAGCCAATTGTTGCAGTGTAATTTCATCGGCTGGAATATTTTTATCGTTAAGGTATGCAATAATGTCTTCGATATTGGCTTTGTCTTTGACCATTTCTCGAAGCCTAAAAGTGGTCGTATAGTCAGCCGTTCTTTCTTTTGAGATGAACGAACAGCTTACAAAGTCAAGATTTGCCGTTTTTGCTATCGGATCATCGGCTTTATCGTAAACCAATACCAGTAAGTTGTAGCCAAGTCCAAATATCTTCTGTTTCGCATCTTTGAAAGGGCACGAGGATTGAGGTTGTTTAATTGAAGTTACTTTTATGTCAATATCAACAGAAGGCAAATCAATACCTTTTGCAGACGAACCTACTTTTAGTTCATATCTATCAGCCAGATATTGTTGAAATTTATGTTCTATATGAGTACCAACAGCTTTACCGTCTGTCACGCCAAATAACTCTTTATTAGACGTATTTGATTGAGCAATACAAAATGCTTTTGCTTCAATGATTACATTCTCTATTGTCAAAATTTGTTTCATAATGCTAATTTACAGGTTTTGTAAGTGTATATCCCGTATTCGGCAAAGTTAAGTTCTCTTATCCGCAACCCTACAAATTTACCGAAAAT
>JALOLW010000159.1 GCA_025455795.1 Spirosomataceae bacterium | reverse complement strand
TAATCGCTTTCAAATGGCCGTTTGATTGATTTACTTTGGGTTTTGATGAATTATCTTTGGTATAGGCAGCGACATTGGAACGATTTTGGTCATCTTCCCGAAAGTTCAAAACTTTCGGGAAGATTCTATTCCACGAAGTTGTGTCACACTCTATAATTTTTGTAAAGTTTAAAATACATTCCACAAAGAACTGCAGCGTTTATTAAACCGTCACAGGGTTAATTTTTTGATTTTCAAGTGAATATGAATTATCCTCCGTGAATCTCTGTATTATGTTCTCTGTGGCTCTCTGTGTAAAAGAAATCCGTCAAAATTGTCAGAAAACCAAAATATTCAAATATTCATGCCAAACAGCTTTATTTCCGATGACTACGCTTTTATGCGTCGCGCGCTGCAATTGGCGGCGTTGGGGCGGGGCCGTGTCAGTCCCAATCCGATGGTGGGCTGCGTGATTGCCCACGAGGGGCGCGTCATCGGGGAGGGCTGGCACCGCAAATATGGCGACTGGCACGCCGAGGTCAATGCCGTCAGTGAGGCCATTGCCAAGGGGCATGAAGCCTTGCTCTGCCAAAGCACCGTTTATGTGACGCTCGAGCCGTGTTCGCACTTTGGCAAAACGCCCCCTTGCGCCGATTTGTTGGTGAAGCACCGCGTCCAAAAAGTTATCATCTGCAACCACGACCCCAATCCGCTCGTAGCGGGCAAGGGCATCCAAAAACTCCGCGAAGCGGGCATTGAAGTAGAAACGGGACTGCTCGAAGCCGAAGGGCGGCGGCTCAACGCGCGTTTTTTTACGTTCATGGAGCATCGGCGACCGTACATCATTCTGAAATGGGCTGAAACCGCCGACGGTTTTGTGGGCGACGAACACAAACGCCCCCTTGCTATCAGCAGCTTGCCGTCGCGGGTGCTGAGTCACCGCTGGCGCACCGAAGAAGACGCGATTTTGGTAGGGACTACCACCGCCCAAAACGACAACCCCCAACTCAACGCCCGCCTCTGGGCAGGTCGCTCACCCGTGCGTATCGTCCTCGACCGCACACTACGCCTTTCACCCAGCTTGCACTTGTTTGACAACACCCAACAAACGCTTTGCTACAACACCCTCAAAAACGAAGAAAACGGCCAAACGACTTTTGTGCAGCTGGACTTTGACGATTTTTTTTTGGTCAATTTGCTCCAAGATTTACACGGTCGCAAAATCCAGTCACTCATTGTAGAGGGTGGGGGAGAAGTGCTGCAAAGCTTTCTAAATCAGGGGCTTTATGACGAAATTCGGGTTTTCAAAAGCCCTCATTGCGTTGGCAAAGGCACTGCTGCGCCACGGTTGACACAGGGTTCGAATCCACCTCCTCAAGAAAAAAATGGCGAAGATTGGCTTTATATTACGTATATTTCTAAACCGTTAGTGGGTTTTGGAAGTTAATGTAAAAAAAAACGCCATTAATCCCTTGAAAAAAGTCATTGTTATTGGTTCTGGTTTTGCGGGGCTGTCGGTTGCGACAAGCCTCGCCGATAAAGGTTTTGAAGTCACCATTTTAGAAAAAAACACCATCCCTGGCGGACGTGCGCGGGTGTTTGAAGCCGACGGGTTTAAGTTTGACATGGGGCCAAGCTGGTATTGGATGCCCGATGTTTTTGAAACGTACTTTGCTAAATTTGGCAAAAAGCCTTCGGATTACTACAACTTGGTTCGCCTCGACCCCTCCTATGCGGTCATCTTTGACAAAGATACGGCGGTCAATATTCCAGCGGGGGTAGAAAATCTCAAACAACTTTTTGAAAGCATCGAAAGCGGCAGCGGCGAGCGATTGGAAGCGTTTTTGGCGCAAGCCTCTTACAAATACGACGTGGGTATGAACAAATTTGTGTGGAAACCCAGCCGCAGCATTACGGAGTTTTTGAGCCTCAAACTGCTCTACGATTTGGGTCGTATGGATGTGTTGCAGTCGTTTGCAAGCCACGTCCGCAAGTTTTTCAAAGACCCTAAGTTGCTGCAACTGATGGAGTTCCCGATTTTGTTTTTGGGGGCTACGCCCGAAAACACCCCCGCCATGTACAGCTTGATGAACTACGCCGAGATTTCGATGGGTACGTGGTATCCGATGGGCGGCATGCACGAAATCGTCAAAGGCATGGTCGCCCTCGCCGAAGAAAAAGGAGTCAAAATTCTCCTCAATCAAAACGTCACCCAAATCATACCCCCTGCACACGAAGGAACAACGCGCATCACCACTACCACCGACACTTTCGAGGCCGATATTGTGGTGGCGGGGGCCGATTATCACCACGTGGATACGCAACTTTTGGGCGAAAACCGCAACTACTCAGACAGTTATTGGGACAAGCGCACGCTCGCGCCTTCGTCGTTGCTGTATTATTTGGGTGTCAATAAGCGCGTGGCGAAGTTGCTGCACCACAACCTGTTTTTTGACGAAGATTTCAAACAGCACGCTTTTGAGATTTATACCCAGCCCCAATGGCCGAGCAAACCGCTGTTTTACGTATCGGCGCCGTCCAAAACCGACCCAAGTGTCGCGCCCGAAGGATGCGAAAATTTGTTTATTTTGATACCCGTTGCCCCTGATTTGACCAACGACACCGAAGAAGTACGCGAGCGATACTACGCCATGGTGATGGAGCGGCTCGAGGCTTACGTGGGCGAACCTATCCGCCCGCACGTGGTCTATAAACGCACCTACGCGCACCGCGACTTTATGAGCGATTACAACGCTTTCAAAGGCAACGCCTACGGACTGGCCAATACGCTGCTGCAAACGGCGTTTTTGAAGCCCACGTTGAAAAGCAAAAAAATCAAAAATCTTTTCTACACTGGCCAACTCACCGTACCTGGGCCTGGTGTGCCGCCCTCGCTCATTTCGGGTTTGGTCGTTGCCGATGAAGTCGCCGAGGAATTTACTTGATGGGAAGTTCAACAAAATTCCTTTTGACGAAGTTTATATTTCCGAAAACCCAAAGCGAAAAACCGACATGATGCAGTTATTTGACCAAACGACCCTCGAATGTAGCAAACTGATAACGGAGCGATACAGCACGTCGTTTACGTTGGGTATCAAGACATTGGATAAAAAATTTCATTTTCCTATCTATGCTATTTATGGTTTTGTACGCTACGCCGACGAGATTGTGGATACGTTTTATGGCCATGACCAAAAATACTTGCTCGAACGTTTCAAAAAAGACACCTACGAAGCCATCGAAACGGGCATTAGCCTCAACCCTGTGCTGCACTCTTTCCAAAGAATGGTGAATCAGTATCAGATTGAGCATGAGTTGATTGAGGCGTTTTTGCACAGCATGGAAATGGATTTGTACAAGCAAGATTATACCGACGACAAATACAACGAGTACATCTACGGTTCGGCAGAGGTGGTGGGCTTGATGTGCTTGCGGGTGTTTTGTGAGGGCAACGATGCCCAATACCAACACCTCAAAGAAGGTGCGCGGCGGTTGGGCGCGGCGTTTCAGAAAGTCAATTTCTTGCGCGACCTCAAAAGTGACTACCAAGACCGTGGGCGGGTGTATTTCCCAGGGGTGGATTTTGTGGCGTTTAGCAAAGACGCCAAAAGTGCCATCGAAGCCGACATTCAAGCCGATTTTGACGCTGCCAACGTGGCCATCAAGCAGCTTCCTCGCAGCGCGCGCATGGGCGTGCATTTGGCATACATTTATTATTTGACGCTTTTCAATAAAATCAAGCACACCCCCGCCGCCCGCATCCAAGAGGAGCGTATCAGAGTGCCAGATACCCAAAAAATGGCCCTCCTCGCCAAAACCTACATGAAATTTCAGCTCAACGTGATTTGAGGTTGAAAACAGAAGTTGGTATGTTTGGGTTTTCAAAAGTTAAATTTGCATGAATATCGCCCAAATAGAAGCCAACCTCCAAACGCTCGTTGGTTCGCTTCAACCCGATACTTTTGTTTATGATTTGCTGCTGGCCTACGATACGCCTCGCAGCTCGATTGTGCGTCTGCAAAAAGGAGGTCTCAATCTTGCCAAAAACGAAGGTGAACTGGCTTGGAAAAAGAAATTTTTCTTCAAAACCACGCAAAATGAAGACTTGCACGCGCTCATTTCGGGCCTTCGCAACGATGCCCGCGTGACCAAACTCGACCCGCGCTTTATCGTTGTGACTGACTTCCAGACGCTCCTGGCCCTCGACCGCAAAACCACCGATACCCTTGATATTCCGCTCAGTGACTTGCCGCGTCATTTTGATTTCTTTTTGCCGTGGGCGGGCATGGAGAAAACCCAATACCAAAACGAAAACCCCGCCGATGTAAAAGCCGCCGAACGCATGGCGCGGCTCTACGACGAAATCCGTAAAGAAAACCCCGAACTCACCACGCCCGAGGCCGTGCATAGCCTCAACGTGTTTTTGAGCCGATTGCTGTTTTGCTATTTTGCCGAAGATACGGGCATCTTTGAAAAAGGGCAGTTTACCAATGCCATCGCTAGCCATACGCAGCCCGATGGCTCCGACTTGCATACCTACCTCGACCGCCTTTTTGAAGTCCTCAACACGCCCCGAAACCCGCAAGGTTTGTTAGCGCCCCCTCTCCTGAAAGGAGAGGGAGCAGGGGACGCTCCGTCGCACGGTGAGGTTGCACTACCCGCTTACTTGGCGGCTTTCCCCTACGTAAACGGGGGGCTGTTTAGAGAACGGCACTACGCGCCGCGCTTTGGCCGACGCAGCCGCCAAATGGCCATCGAAGCGGGTGAACTGGACTGGAGCGCCATCAATCCCGATATTTTTGGGAGTATGATACAGGCCGTGGTCACGCCAGAGCACCGTGGCGGCATGGGGATGCACTACACCTCCGTACCCAACATCATGAAGGTGATAGAACCGCTGTTTTTGGACGAGCTGTGCCAGTCATATGAGGCATCAAAATTTGACCCCAGAAAACTTCAAAAATTATTAGATAGATTGGCTCGAATCAAAATATTCGACCCTGCCTGTGGAAGTGGCAATTTCTTGATTATTGCCTACAAAGAATTGAGAAAATTAGAAACAAAAATTCATCATCGTTTTTTGTATCTTCAACAGTTAGCGACAAAAAAAGACCCTGACCAGTTAGAGTTAGACTTGATTCCAAAAGAGCAAATACGGACAATCATTAGCTACCAATTCAACTTATTTTCAGGGATTGCACTTACACAATTCTATGGAATTGAATTAGACGATTTTGCTCACGAAATAGCATTACTTTCGCTTTGGTTGGCAGAACACCAAATGAATAAATCATTTGAAAACGAGTTTGGCATCCGCAAAGCAAGTTTACCCTTAAACCCCAGCGGTCACATCGTACACGGCAACGCCACCCGCCTCGATTGGGAGGCCGTTTGCCCCAAACGCGACGGCGACGAAATTTATATCCTCGGAAATCCACCGTATTTGGGAAGTAGTTTGCAATCTCCCCAACAAAAAGAGGATATGGCGTTGGTTTTCAAAGGGATAGAGGGCTACAAAAACTTGGATTATATCGCTTGTTGGTTTTTGAAAGGGGCTGATTATATCCGAAATCACAATGCTCAATTTGCTTTTGTAAGTACCAATTCCATTTGCCAAGGCGAGCAAGTGGCGTTGCTTTGGCCGCATTTGTTCCGACGAAACGTTGAAATTGGATTTGCGCAAACTTCGTTTAAGTGGGTAAACAACGCCAAAGCCAATGCGGGCGTGACTGTAATTATTGTAGGCGTTAGAAACGAACAGCTGAAAACTCCAAAATACCTTTTTTCTGAAAATCGAAAAGTGCTGGTGACCAATATCAATGCTTATCTGGCGCAGGGAAGAAATGTTGTTATTGAGAAAAAAAACGAACCTTTATCTAACTTTTCTAAGATGCTTTATGGTAGTAAACCTGTTGATGGAGGGCATCTTATTTTAACAACAGAAGAAAAAAATGAATTTGTAATTACATATCCCGAAAGTGATAAATTCATTAAAAAGCTAAGCGGTTCAGAAGAGTTTATAAATGGTTTAGAGAGATGGTGTTTGTGGATAACAGATGATTTAGCCGAAGAGGCTTTGAGCATAGATTGGATAAAAAGCAGAGTAGAAAGAGTCAGGCAAATGCGTCTAAATAGTTCAAAAGTTACTACAAGAGAAGATGCAAAAGTGGCGTACGCATTTGGTGAAATTAGATTTAAACAAACAAATTCTATAATACTCCCCTCTCATTCATCTGAAAATAGGCAATATATACCCATTGGTTTTTTAGATGAGAAAACAGTTATAAGTAATTCAGCCTTCGCCATTTACGACGCCGAGCCGTGGCTATTTTCTGTCCTTACCTCACGGATGCATATGACGTGGGTGCGGGCGGTGTGTGGGAGTTTAGAGACGCGTATTCGTTATTCTTCTACATTGGGCTACAACACATTCCCCTTTCCCGTTTTGTCGGAGCGGCAGCGGGCGGAGTTGGAGGAGTGTACGTGGCGGATTATTGATGAGCGCGAGTATCATTCGGAGAAAACCCTTGCTCAGCTCTACGACCCCGATAAGATGCCCGAGGGCCTACGCCAAGCCCACCGCGCCAACGATGCCGCCGTGGAGCGGCTCTACCGCAGCCGCCTGTTTGAGACCGACGAGGAGCGGCTGGAGTATCTTTTCAAGCTCTACGAGCAAATGCTGGCCGAGGAAAAAAGCCGAGGGACGCTGTTTGAAAAAGAGAAAAAAACGCGGAAGAGATGAGGGGAGTTTTGCTTAATTAGAAAAAGGAATATTTTGTTAAAGTGTTGATATACAGAGAGTTTTTGCTTAATTAGAAAAAGGAAATGGTACAAGATAACAGACAGTTAAGCCTTTTTGACTTTGAGAATCAGCCAATTTTTGTACTTCAAAATGAGGTCTTTCCCGAGGTTGAATCGTTTGAGGTAGAATTTAAGTCGGCATTAGGAGGTTTACCACAAGACCTTTGGAAAACCTATTCGGCTTTTGCTAATTCACAAGGTGGTATCATTGCTTTGGGAATTGTCGAAAAAAAGAATGTATTCACGATTGAAGGATTAGGGAAGGAGCACATCGAAAAACTTCAGCGAGATTTTTGGAATCAAATCAATAATCGAAAGGCTGTTTCAAAAAATATTCTCGAAAATCAAGATGTTAAAGTATGCATATTAGAAGGGAAAGAGGTGTTGGCTATCAATGTACCAGTAGCTACTCGAACTCAAAAGCCTATTTTTCTAACAACAAACCCATTTGGCAATACTTATAAGCGTAATCACGAAGGCGATTATCATTGCACAGACGACGAAGTACGGCGAATGTTGGCAGATGCTGATTTAACTTTAAAGCCTGATGGACGAATGCTCGCATATCATAATTTTGAAGATTTTGATGCGACTTCTATACGGCAGTACAAGCAACTTTTATCAGCTTCAAAACCAGACCACCCATGGCTTACTCTGACTGACAAAGAATTTTTGATACAGTTAGGGGCTTATACCATAGATCGTAAAACTCGAAAAGAAGGCCCTACGGTAGCGGGGATGCTGATGTTTGGAAAGAGTCTGAGTATTACGGATGACGACTGTTGTCCCAAATTTTTCCCTGATTATCGAGAATATTTTTCAGAAAATCCTGCGGATAGATGGACAGATCGAGTCTATCCTGATGGGACATGGGAGGCCAATTTATTTCAATTTTACCGACAAGTTTGGCCAAAACTTTCTTCTAAACTACCGAAACCTTTTCAACTTCACGATGGTCGGCGCATAGACGAGACACCAGCCCATGAAGCTCTACGCGAGGCTTTTATTAATAGTTTGGTCCATACTGACTATACTGCCTCAGGTAATATAGTGATTGAGAGTCGCTTAGAGACGTTTTTGTTTGTCAATCCTGGGACTTTGTTAGTGTCGTTAGAGCAGTACTATCAGGGAGGAGTCAGCGAATGTAGAAATAATAATCTCCAAAAGATGTTTATGATGATAGGTAGTGCAGAAAAAGCAGGCAGTGGAGTTGGTAAAATTTTGGCAGGGTGGAAAAATGCCCATTGGCGACGACCTTTTTTGTACATTGAGTCAAAACCTGATAGACTGGAGTTGCATTTGCCTATGTTGAGTACGATTCCTGATGATACACTTATTGAGTTGAAAGTTCTATTTGGAGATGAAATAGATGTGTTGGGAGGAGATGAACTAACTGTGTTAGCCACCTGTCAAATTGAGGGGGATATTACAAATCAGCGTTTACAGTATTTGGTGGACAAACATAAAACAGAAATTACAAAATTGCTCCAAGACCTTTGTAAGAGAAGTTTTCTGGTGTCAGATAACAAAGGCCGTTGGACCACTTATCATTTGAATAAACAGTATGGAGTTAAGGTGGGTACTTCAAGTGAGGATAGTTCTAAGGTGGGTACTTCAAGTGAGGATAGTTCTAAGGTGGGTACTCCAAGTGAGGAGGGTTCTAAGGTGGGT
>JALOLW010000158.1 GCA_025455795.1 Spirosomataceae bacterium | reverse complement strand
AGGGCGAGTGCCGAGCCTTGTACGCCGTCGGAGATACCCACCAACGCGCCTTTTTTGTGCAACAACTCACTCGGATACCCCAACCCGTCAATGAACACTTTCAAAGCCCCCGGAAAAGAACCGTTGTACTCTGGCACGATAAACACGTATTTGTCCGACTCTTTCATCATCTGCCGATACACGTTGAAGTCAGGATTTTTGCCGTTGTTTTCGTACAGCGCACTCCTGATGAAGTCGTCGGGGAGTTCGGCAATGTCTAAAATCTGACTTTCTGCGCCCAAGTTGGCGAGCAAGTTTTGGTAAAACAACGCCACTTGTTTTGACTTAGAACGGCGGCGGTTGGTCCCTACAATTATCGTAATCATCTAATCTGTTGGAATTGGTACAAACAGATAACCCAAAACCGCCCCTACTTTGTTCGATTTTTATTGTTGAAACACTTCTACCAAAAATCCGTTGGGGGCGAGTAACGTCATGGCTTTGCGCTTACCGTAATAGGGCGAGTTGATGTCGGTAGGCGGCATGACAACGCGGTATTTGCCCCGTGCTGCTTGTATTTTTTGCCACACTTCGTTCAAATCTTTGCATGGAAACGTCCAGCAACCGAGGCCGCGATTGGGGATTTTCTTGGGAACACCCACGTCGTAGGCTTTTTGGTTTTTGAACTCCACAAACAGCAAATGCCCCCACCGACTGCCTTTGGCGTAAATCGTGAGGAAACGGTACTGCGTGCCTGCCGGTACGCCCAACGCCCCCGACGTGGTCCAGACGCGGTCGGAGCGGACTTCGTAGCCGAGAAGATTGACGTAAAAATCAATGATGTCGTCGGAGTTGTCCACGATTTGGGAGGAATAGCCCGGGCCGCCGTAACCGCTGCGAGGGTCGGTAGGGCTGAGTTGACTCATGCCGTCGCCGCGCGTGATGCCCACGCCTTTGACAAAATCGGGGCCGTTGAAGATGGTTTCATAAACGGTGTATTTGGAGCCGTCGGCAGCATCTACGGGATAAACATTCATGGGTGCCCACGCGCCAAAGCCAATGCGCCGCATGGTGGAGTCGAGTTTGGGCTGAATATCGTTGGGAAAACCCATCGCCAACACGCCCAATTCGAGCGTATTCCAGCTTTGATGGATGCTGGGGGTGGGTTTGTTGAGGAGCATCACGCGCACTTTGAGCGAGGGGACGTTGGGGCGCTCGAGCATATACAAAGTCCAGTCTATGTCGGCGGGGATGTCGTACATTTTGCGCTCGGTCGCCTTGCTTTTGGCATCTTGGGCAATAGGCCCTCGGAGTGTCATACCAAAACCTTTTTCGTAAAACAGCCGCGTTTCTTCCAACGAAACCGTGCAGAGGGTAGTCCCAAAAAGCGGCAAGGTGAGCGCGTCAGCTTCCGACGACTTGGGGGCTTGGTTGTCGCGTTGGGCGATGACCCAATGACTGAATGAGAGAATGAAACCATAGAGAAAGAGGGCTTTTTTCATTGTTTTTAGGGGTTAAAGTCCTGCTTGCTTGAGTAGAAAATTCAAGGCGGAATCATCTAAATTTTGGGGCATTTTCTTCAATATTTACGTTTACTTTCAACTCATTTAAAACCTCTCCCAATGTCGGTAAATTTATTTTCCCTTGAAGGTGCCATTCTACTTCTTAGAGCGACTGTTTGAGAGCATTGACAAATTCCTATTGCTTAGAGGTTAGCATTAAGCTATCTTCGGCAGTTTGCTTTCTTATAATTTGGTTCATTGCATTTTTTAGGAATGAAGAGTAAATAAAGTAACAATTCACAATGTTTATTGATAGTGTATTGAAATGCCCCCTGATTTATCGGGTCGCCGATGCGGGGACAAAGAAAAACAGGGAGAAAAGGGGTTTTAACCCAAAAATTATTTGGCTAAAGCCTTGCTGTTACGCTGCTTTTACTGTCCCCAGGCTAAAGCCGTGGGGCTTTTAGAAAATTTTGTTACTTTAGTTAGAGCCTGTTCCTTACATTTATGGGTGAAGTAAACTTGCAACAGTTTTACAACAAAACCAAACAGAAGCCGTAATTTTGCACCCTCAACTTTCTCTATATGTCACGTAATTTCAAAATCGGGTTGTTTATATTCGTAGCAGTGATGTTTACGACTTTTTCGTTTTATTTTTGGCAAGTCGCCAAGTCGCCCAATGTGCAGGTGGACAAGGGCAAAGACTTTGCTTTGCTGATTCCAACGGGCGGTACTTACGAGACACTGTTGGATAGCCTAAAAAAGAACGATGTACTGCGCGATGAAATGTCGTTTCGGTTTTTGGCCAAGTTGCTCAAACTCCCCGAAAGAGTCAAGGCGGGTCGCTACGTGATTAAACAAAATTCGGGCAACTTGGAGGTAGTCCAAAAACTCCGCAGTGGCAACCAAGACGCCGTGAAGCTGTCATTCAACAACATTCGCTTAAAACAAGACTTGATAGAGCGCGTGGGCAAAAAATTTGAGTTTGGCCCCACAAGTCTCGGCCAACTGATGAACGACCCCGCCGTTTGTCAAAAATACGGTTTTGATACCACCAACATCGTCAGCCTATTTTTGCCCAATACCTACGAGATTTATTGGAACACCAAAGCCGAGAAGTTTTTGGATAGAATGCACGACGAGTATCAAAAATTTTGGACGCCTGCCCGTCAAGAAAAAGCCAAAGCGCTGGGCATGAGCCAAAAAGAGGTTGCGGTCATGGCGTCTATCGTGGATGCTGAGACCAACTACGTCGAAGAAATGCCGCGCATTGCGGGGGTATATTACAACCGTATTCAGCAATCTATGCCGCTCCAAGCCGACCCTACGGTGATTTTTGCGCACCGTGATTTTAGCATTAAGCGCGTCACGAGTCGGCTGTCGGCCCTAAATTCTCCCTACAATACTTACCGCGTGTTGGGCCTACCACCCGGCCCTATCAATATCCCCAGTACCGACGCGCTTGAAGCGGTTTTGAACACCGAAAAGCACGATTACCTGTATTTTTGCGTCAAAGTGGATGACGACGGTAAACTCAAAGGACACCACGCTTTTGCGGTAGAATACGACGACCATCTCAACAACGCGCGTATTTATCAAGAAGCCCTCAACAAAATGAATATTCGCTAAGGGGCGGAACAAGGAGACATAAAACAAGGAGAAAGAAAAACTAAAATTCAACTCTGTGTTCCGTACTTCCTTTCTCAGTGTTCCGTACTTCCTTTCTCCGTGTTCCGTACTTCCATTCTCCGATTAAAAAACTACGGCTTCACCAAAATCTTTCCCCAACGGCCTGGAGTATCGGCGTGGGTAACGGCCTGCTTGATGTCATCCAAACCGTAAGAGGCTTCTACGGGGAGTTGAACTTGGCCCGTGGCAAGTAGCGTAATCACCTCCTGCGCCACCCGCATGCGAGTACCCGCATCCACGCGACGCATCCAGTCAGTCAGCCAAAAGCCTTTGAGGGTCAATTCTTTAAAAATCATCAAGCCAATGTTGATTTTGGGGTCTTCGAGACTTAGTAGGCCATAAATCAGCATCACCGCGCCGCGTCCCATGCACTTGACAGCCTCGGCGGCGGTATCGCCCCCTACACATTCGAGTACAGCCCGCACGCCTTTGTGTTCGGTGATTTGCTGGACACGCTTCGCCATGTTTTCGGTCGAAGTGTTGATGATTTCGGTCACGCCGAGGGCTTTAAGCTCTTCGTTGAGGTCGTCGCGGCGTACCGTACCGATGGTTTTGATACCTCGCATCTGACAAATCTGAATCACCATTTTGCCCAAAGCCGACGCGCAGGCCGTTATCATCAGCCATTCGCCCTCTTTCACACCCGACTCTTCCACCATGGCCACGGCCGTAAACGGATTGACAAACAACTGCGCCGCCACGTTGTCGGGCATGGCGTCGGGAACTGGAATGAGCGTGCGGTGGTTGGTAAGCACATACTCACCCCACGCGCCAATACCCGTAAAACTCACGCGGCTTCCGATCGTCATTTTGACGTTTTCGCCCACTTTGGCGATGGTCCCCATCCCCTCAAACCCCGCACCCGAAGGCAACTGCGGGCGAATACCGTAGAGGTTTTGGACAAACATCACATCGGAAGGATTGATAGGACTTGCTATCACTTTGACAAGCACTTCGTCGGGGCCAGGAGTGGGTATTTCTACTTCTTCAACGTGCAGAATATCAGCAGGTTTGCCAGGGTTTTGAAAAACAATACGTTTCATGGAAAATGAGTTGATGGATAAAATAAATTGGTTTTACAGTGCTGAAATAACTAAATTTTGAGAAGTGCAGTTGGAAAACTTTCGATTTTTCGGAGGATTACGAGGAAATTAACTCAAAAACTAAAGTTAAATTAACTTAAAAAATAAAATATTAAAGTTATATTATTTTCAATAATTGACTTATAAAAACATTTTTCTTTAATTAAATTCTCAAAAAAGTTATTTTTGATTTTTGTGTAAAATTTATCAAAACGAATAAAAAAATGGTAGCCACACTCACCCAAACCGACTATTTGATTGGTCTCGAAAAGCGTTATGGCGCGCACAATTACAAGCCTGTTCCCGTGGTAATAGACCGTGGCGAGGGTGTGTATGTGTGGGATGTGGAAGGCAACCGCTACCTTGATTTTTTGTCGGCGTATAGTGCTGTCAATCAGGGGCATTGTCATCCGCGCATTGTGGAGGCACTCGTCGCTCAAGCCCAAAAACTAACGCTTACTTCACGGGCTTTTCACAACTCCGTCTTGGGCGAATGTGAACGGTTTTTGTGCGAATACTTCGGCTACGACAAAGTGCTGATGATGAACTCTGGCGTGGAAGGTGGCGAAACCGCCCTCAAACTCACCCGCAAATGGGCGTATTTGGTCAAAGGCGTTCCACAAAATCAAGCCAAAACGGTCTTTGCGTCGGGCAATTTTTGGGGGCGCACGTTGGCCGCTATTTCTTCTTCCACCGACCCCGAGAGCACCGACGACTACGGACCGTTTTTGCCAGGCTACCTCACCGTTCCTTACAACGACTTGGCGGCGTTGGAGCATACTTTTCAATCAGACCCACACATTGCGGGTTTTATGGTAGAGCCGATTCAGGGCGAAGCGGGCGTAGTAGTACCCGACGAAGGCTACCTGCGTGGTGTGCGCCGCCTCTGTACTCAATACAACGTTCTCTTCATCGCCGACGAAGTGCAAACGGGCCTCGGGCGCACGGGCAAACGCCTCGCCTGCGACCACGAGGAGGTCAAACCCGATATTTTGGTGCTGGGCAAAGCCCTTTCGGGGGGAACTTATCCGGTATCGTGTGTACTTGCCAACGATGAAATCATGCTCACCATCAAACCCGGGCAGCACGGCTCCACCTACGGCGGCAATCCGCTCGCCTGTGCCGTTGCGGTGGCTGCTTTGCAGGTATTGGAAGACGAACAACTCGCCCAAAACGCCGAAAAAATGGGGGAAATTTTCCGCGCTCGGATGCGTGCTATCCAACAAAAAACCGACTTGATACAAGCGGTAAGGGGCAAAGGTCTCCTCAATGCCATCGTAGTCAATACCGACGAGGATAGCCCGCTCGCGTGGC
Organism: Spirosomataceae bacterium; assembly: GCA_025455795.1. Taxonomy (GTDB): domain Bacteria; phylum Bacteroidota; class Bacteroidia; order Cytophagales; family Spirosomataceae; genus Runella. The sequence continues at coordinate 2,923 of JALOLW010000158.1, read as the reverse complement.
AAATGGTGCTGAAATTGAAAGAAAAAGGACTTTTGTGTAAGCAAACTCACGGCAACAAGATTCGTTTTGCGCCGCCGTTGGTCATCACCGAAGACCAAATTCATACCGCCTGTGACCTCATCGAAGAGGTCGTGCTGGCGTAAGCAGCCCTTATTTTGTGCCAACCCTACCCGATGAAAAGGCGGTGACGCAAAAATTTCGGATTTTTAAATAGGGGTAAAAGATTGTTTGATTGTCATAGCTCAGAATCTTTCAAACAAAATCTCTTATCAGCTATGAACAAGTTCAAAATCATCGTCTCTCAGCTTTTTACTTTTGCCGTTGTACTGGCTTTGTTGCAGTCTTGCATTTACGTTGATGGCAACAATCGCCTCAATCCTATTGACAGCGACACGCGCACGTTCACCCTGCGCGATTTTGACCAACTCGAAATGGGCAACGCCTTCGATATTCGGGTGCGGCAGTCGGGTGATTTTTCCATCAAAGTAGATGGTGACCGCCGCGACATTGACGACTTGGAAGTATTTGTGGACCGCAACGGTAAACTGGTGATGCGCTACCGCAACTGGCGCGTGCGTCGGTACAACATGAACGTAGATATCACGATGCCTACCCTGCGTGGCGTGGATTTTTCGGGCGCGTCGCGGGCCACCGTCAGTGGTTTTGGCAGAATCCGTTCGCTTGATGTCAAGCTCTCGGGCGCGTCGCGGGCCAACATTGACGGCGACTGGGAAACCCTCCGTATGGGCATATCGGGTGCGTCCAACTTGGTACTACGTGGACAAGGCAGCGTGCTTCAAGGTGATTTGTCGGGGGCGTCGCGCTTGGATGGGTTTGATTTTCCCGTCAATGAGGCCAACATTGACCTTTCGGGCGCAAGCACCGCCTACGTGCTGGTGGACAAACTCTTGCGCGTAGAAGCAGCGGGCGCGAGCACCGTGCGCTACCGGGGCAATCCCGACGTGCGCCCCCGCACATCGGGCGGAAGTACCATCAGAAAAGACTGATTTTTTCAAAAATTTGCACAAAGGCAAGCTGTCAATATGTACACAGCTTGCCTTTTGTCGTTATGGTCAAAAACTTATGATTATCTTTGACCCAAAAAGTGTTGCATGAAGCAAACCCTCATCAAATCTTTGTTTTTTATTGGAGGCTTGTTGGCACTCAATGCCCTCGCTTCTTTTGTTTTCTTCCGTTGGGATTTGACCCAAGAAAAACGCTATACAATCTCCGATGCCACCAAGCGTCTCCTGCAAAATTTGGAAGGGCAGGTGATGGTCAAAGTCTATCTTACGGGTGACTTCCCGCCGGGCATGGAGCGGCTCGAGCGCGCTATCCAAGAAACATTAGAGGCGTTTGCCGACGAGGCGGGGAGCAACCTCGCCTATCGCTTCATCGAACCCACCGACCCTAAACTCCAAGAAGAATTGATGCAGAAAGGGTTGATTCCGACCAATTTGTTTGCCAAAGAAGACGGCAAACGCACGGAGCGGTTGGTGTTTCCGGGGGCGGTTTTGGTGTATGATGGCAAAGAATACCCCGTACAATTGTTGAAAGGCAACAAAGCCACTTCTGCCGAAGACCAACTCAATCAGTCTTACGAAGGCGTAGAATTTGAGTTGGCGTCGGCTATTCGGCGACTGGCACTCCAAGAGCGCAGGCGCATTGGCGTACTCGTGAGTCACACCAAAGTCCTGCCCGAGCGTTTTTCGGATTTGTTGGCGTCGTTGCAGCAAGATTATGACTTGTATTTCGACATTCAAAACCCCAATTCGTGGGAAAACGGCGACTTGCTGCTCATTCCCAAACCTGACTCGCCTTTTACAGAAGAAGAAAAATACCGCCTCGACCAGTTTGTGATGAAAGGCGGTAAAATCGCGCTCTTTGCCGACGGTGCGCAGGTGGACAGTGTGAGTTTGGAAGGGACTTTTGCCCAGCCTCTCGGCCTCAATCTCGAAGATTTATTGTTCAAATACGGCTGCCGTATCAACCAAAACCTCATCAAAGACCTCAGTTGTGCCATGATTCCGCTCAACGTGGGCAACATGGGCGACAAGCCCCAAATCCAGCCGATGCCGTGGCGGTTTTTTCCGTTGATTAATAGTTTTGGTAAACATCCTATCGTCCGCAATTTGGATGCGATTTATACGCGCTTTCCGAGTACGATTGACACCGTAACCGCCGAGGGCATCACCAAAACGCCACTTTTGTTTACGTCGCAATACACCAACCTTTTGAAAGCACCCGCGTTGGTGGCCTACAACGAGGCCCGCCGCCAACCCGACCCGCGCGAGTACAATGCGGGCGTCAAAACCGTAGCTTTGCTGCTCGAAGGCTCGTTTTCGTCGCTTTTCAACAACCGCATCCTGTCCAACGACCCGCGCGCGGCGTCATTTGTAAGTAAAAGTAAACCGACAAAAATCTTGGTCGTTTCCGACGGGGATTTGTTGGTCAATGATGTGGACTACAAACGCAACGCGCCCCTTCCGCTCGGCTACGACCGCCTCTCGGGGCGGACGTTTGCCAACAAAGATTTTGCGCTGTACGCCCTCGACTACCTTCTTGAAGCAGAGGGACTTATCACCGCCCGCAACAAACAAGTGACACTTCGCCCACTCGACAAAATCCGCCTCAACGAGCAGCGAACCCAGTGGCAAATGCTCAATCTACTCGCGCCTTTGGCACTGATAGGACTGATAGGAGTCGTATGGCAGTGGCGCCGTGGGCGGCTGTATGGACGTTAGCAATTCAATTTGATGAATAAAAAATCTGTTGGAAGGTGAAATCTGCAAGATGGCAAGACCAACATAAAATACCCAAAAAAATTTCGTTCTCTGACAATTTTTGTGGTACGTATATTCAACCTCACCCTAAATCCCTCTCCTGTCAGGAGAGGGACTATGTATTGCCCCCTTCTCCTGGC
>JALOLW010000559.1 GCA_025455795.1 Spirosomataceae bacterium | reverse complement strand
TTGACATTGGTGACGACACCTTCGCCAAAGTCGGCGTGTTTGACGCGCGAGCAGATGCCTAAAATTCTATTCATACTTGTTGGGTTGAGCGAAAAATTTTATGTCGTTTTACCAAAACATATCAAACACCGTGCCAAAAAGTACAAATCACTTGTCTTGATTAGATTTTTTGAGAAAATATTTTTTACACGTAAATAATTTTCCTCATGCTGCCGATTAAGAAATAGCCTTGTTTTGAAGATAAGCTACCATCAGTTGGCCCGCGCGGTCAGAAGCACCTTTGTCGCCGAGGATTTGCTTGATTTCACGGTAGCCCTCCCGCTGTGATTCGTACCTACTACCGTTGGGCAAAATCCGCCGCAGTTCGTCCGCAAGGAGATGGGGTGTGAAGTCATTTTGAATCAATTCTTTGACCACTTCGCGGTTGGCAATAAGATTGACCAACGAAATAAACGGCACACGAATGAGCCGTTTACCGATTTGGTAGCTCAACCCACTCGTGCGGTAGCACACCACTTGCGGTACTTCAAAAAGCGCGGTTTCGAGCGTGGCCGTCCCCGACGTGACCAGGGCCGCCGTCGCTACCGAGAGCAAATCGTAGGCCGCATCGGTGACAACACGACAGCCGAGGGCTTGGTACGAATCGTAAAGCGACTTCGGCAAGTTGCTCACCGCCGCAATCACGTATTGATGCGCCTCAAATTCGGTCTGGGTGGCGACCATTACCGCGAGCATCTGCTCCACTTCCTGCCGACGACTCCCCGGCAGCAACGCCACGATGGGTTTGTGCGGGTCAAGTTGGTGTTTGACCCGAAAATCTGGCTCAGGCGTAAAATCAGCGATGGCATCAAAAAGCGGGTTGCCCACGTAGTCCACTTCGTAATCGAAGCGTTTGAAGAACTCCTTTTCAAACGGAAAAATCACAAACAATCGGTCCACGTACCGCTTAATGTTGAGGGCGCGGCTTTGGTTCCAAGCCCACACTTTGGGCGAAATGTAATAAAAAGTACGAAGGCCGTGTTCTTTGGCAAAACGAGCAATACGCATATTGAAGCCCGCATAGTCAATCAGAATTACCACATCAGGCTGATATTCAAGTATATCAGATTGACACTTGCGCAAAAACGACCTGATTTTAAACAGATTTTTGAACACCTCCCAAAAACCCATGAAAGCCATTTCGGCGTAGTGGGTCACGAGGGTGGCCCCCGCTTGCTGCATCTGCTCCCCACCCCACGCCCTGCATTCGGCTTGGGGGTCGTGGCGGCAAATGGCCTTGATAAGGTTGCTGCCGTGGAGGTCGCCCGACCGCTCCCCCGCAATGAGGTAGTATTTCATGGGTTCAGGACGGCGGTTAATGAATCCAAACGAAGCACATTGTTGGTATAGTACAATTGGTTCCCGTGGCGGTCAGCCGTCAAAACCCCGACGCGGTAATCGCCTTTTTTGAAGTTTTCGTTGTAAAATTCCGCCGAAAAACCTTCTTTGAATAGGCGACCCGAGGTCAAAAACTTCTTACGCCCCTCCCGTATTGGCCAAGTAGGCAGGAGATACGTGACATTTTTGGAAGATTTCAAAACCAAGTAAGCTCCCTCTCCTGCCCCACTTTGCACGGGCGGCAAGTCGCCGTTATCAAGTCGAAACTGCGCCACCGTTTGGGGATGGCCAAAATAATCAATGTCTTTTTGGTGGGTAGTCAAAGTCAACGGTAAAGGCCGCAAATCGCTCGTATCGGCGGGGGCATTGAGGGCTGCTTCGGCAGAGGCCATCGGGAAATTGTCAAAACGGTAAATCCCTCTATCGTAAGCAGGTTGGGTAAAAAAATCGGCCAAGTGACTCCGAAAGTGCGTTGCCAATAGCCGATGTTGTCGCCAATTATAATGGTCGGCAATGAGATTACGGCGGCGTACCTCTACATCCAACTGCCAAGTATAATAACTCATCGTGTCCTCGGTGTGGCAGCTCGCGCAGCGCGCGCCGAAGCGGCCCTGGTGCGGGTCCTCGTGGCAGTCGTTGCACGACGCGTGGGGCTGATCGCCGAAGCCCAAGAACTTGGCGTTCTTCGCGGCGGGGTTGCCAAAATCTACGCATAGCCTCCCAAAGTAGCACTTTGACCAACCACCCCAAAAGCAATATCCCCACGCCAAAAGCTACCCATAAATAATTGTTTGTTTGGCCTTTGAAGGAGGCCACCCAGCCCGCTACTAATGCCCCAAAACTCACCACTAAGTTTTGAAAAAATAAAACAGATAGCTTGACTTGGGTGGCTTGTCCAAAACTGTATTTGTAAAAATAAAAACCAATAGACATCACCATCGCAGCCGCCCACACCGCACTACGTTTCCAATCTTTGGACAAGCCCAAAACCAACAAACCCGCCGCAAAAACCAGAAAGCCGTTGCCATTGGTAAAGGTACTCATGACAGCCAAAACAATAGCCAGCCCAAAAAGTCGAGTATGATTGGATAGGACATACAACGACCCCAACACGAGCAAATTGAGGGTGGTGTGTTGCATTCCGTTGATGCCCCAAAGTGTCACATCAAACACGTACGGATTGAGGTAAAAAACCAGTACGGGGACAAAATACCAGTAATTTCGCAAGCCGAATTGGCGCCTAAAAGTACCAAACCATAGCCCCAAAATCCCAAAGAGGCACAAGTTGACCACCCCAATAATGGTACGATAATTGACGTAGCCTTCGATGGCGGTAGCACTAAGTGCAATAGAACGCGGTACGAGAATCCGGTGGTCGTTTTCGGGTTCGAGCAGAAGTTGAATCTTTTCCCAAAACGAAAACTTTTGAGTCAATAAGGTGTATTTGACCCGCACCAAATCGTAGTCGTCGGTGATGGGAATATTGACCGCAAAAATGTGTATATAATAAAGATACGCAACCAGGAAGATTGATACTAATATCCACCCAATATGACGAAATGAGAGCATAAAAAATCGGAGTTGTTATCAAAAAAGTGATTTCTTTTTGGCAATCATAAGCACCGATTTACCGAGCAAATGCCACAGTAGTTTGTCGGTCATTGTTGAAATAGGTACGAGGTTTTTATCCCAAAATTTCACCTCGGCCAGCTCAGGGTAAGGCTTTCTCAAAAAGAGTTTGTTGGTAGCCGACGCCAAAATCCCCACCGAATCTAAGTACCTCATTCTCAACACTTCAAAACCTTTGGGGATAATATCCAAATACATCTGCTTGTTGTACCGACGAAAGTGGCCGATGGAATGGTCAAAAGGCGAAAAGAGCCAATTGTGGGCGGGACAAAGCACAATCAAGTGACCGTTGGGTTTGAGGGCGGAAAAAGCGGCCTCCAACTCTGCCGCATCGTTTTCGATGTGTTCGAGTACGTCAATATAAATAAGTGTATCGTACTGCCGTTCTGCCTCACTGACGTACATCTGCCGTACTTGGTGCTTGGCCGTAAGCTCACCTTGCGCTTCGATGTGTTGCAGCAGTTTTACTTGTTCTGCGTCTATTTCGGTGGCCGTCCACGAGTCAAAAGTCACGTCTTTTCTCTTGGAAAATAGCAAGGTATTGGTCCCGATTCCTGCCCCTACTTCCAGTACATCACCTTTGATGAAGGGGGTAAATTGTGAAAATGAATAGTTTTTCCAGTTGATTGCCTCTTTGAAAAGAAGTAGTTCTTTGCCAATGTATTCGTAACTCATCAGGGAATGGTCAGTATTGAAAGCCTCAAAGTTAGGGGGAAATAC
>JALOLW010000157.1 GCA_025455795.1 Spirosomataceae bacterium | reverse complement strand
CAGGGCCACCTCGGTGTATCGGGCCGCCCGCTGGGGGTAGGTGGTCTGGCCGATCAGCTTGCCCTCGGCCACCGTGTCGGAGGTTTGCTCCATGTTGATTTGGTGGGCGTGGAGCCACATCCTACGCCGACAAATGTGATATTCGCTGACCAAAGTAGCCGTAATGTGGATCATAATAAACAGTCTCTTTCTAGTTTGATACCTTTTTCAAAGGAATAATCGCTCAAGTCGGTCAAAAGCCGGATACCCATAATTTCGTCTGCGTGAAATGGTGCTTCTTTTTTGGCATCTCTTTGCGTAATCCTGACAGTAATAATTCGATTGGCCATCTTTTTGAGATGTTCCTCCAACTTACTTTTGGCAGGTTTGTATTCTTTATAAGTCGCGCTGTTCTTCTTGATCTTTTCGGCTTGTTCAAGAAGTTTTTTGGCTTCTTGGAATCCTTCATCTTCTCGGCTTGCCGGGATATAATAACGGTATTCTTCGCCAAAAAAATCATTATCGATCAAACGGAAGCTTCCCACTGCGTCAAATTCAGCTTTATTGACTTTTTCTATAATCGTGCTTTGGCCTTCTTTGAATTTGTAAGAGCTTATAGTAAAATCGTTGGCCAAGGAGCGGAAGAACTGGCTTTGCAAATCAAACATTTCGTTTTCTTTAAGGCTGTTCCTAATTTTTTGCCTACAGAACGTGAGGAAGTTACTCAAACCGTCTCGATAAATCAAATCTGCTCGACTCTTGCCCGAATCATCAACCAAATTGAAAAAGTAAACTTGCCCTGTTTCGCCTTTTTGGGCCAATTCATTGTTTCGATTGCAACGCCCCGCACTCTGAATAAGGCTCGGCAAAGGGCACAAATCACGATAGACTACCGGGAAGCTGATATCTACCCCAGCCTCTATGAGTTGGGTCGAGACCAATATTACTTTTTCGCCTTTTTCAAGCGATTCTTTAGCTATTTTGATTTTCTCCAATCGGTCTTCAGGCGTAAAATGCGTATTGAGCAAATAAACATTTTGCTCGTCATTTAATCTTTCAAAAAGCCTTTTGCTGTCGTCAATAGTATTTACAATGATCAAACATGCTTTTTCAGAAGACCGAACATGTACGACGAGTGCGTCATAGTCTGTTTTTTCGTTAGAAAGCCAGTCAATTTGATAGCGTTTGAAAACACTGGCATCAAAGTATTTTTGGCTATCCAACAACTCAACAGGAAGTTGATAATCCTTGAAAAATTCTCTGGCATAATTTTTATGTCGGTTTGCCGGAATTTCAAAATCAGGCATCGTGGCAGTAGAAAGAATGCAATAACTATCGTTGCGCTCACAAAATGTGCGCAACCAGCCCGCAAAGAAAATATATAGTTCTGGGGGCAGGGCTTGCACCTCATCAATCAAGAAAATGCGTTTTTGAAAATTGGGTAATTTCAACAATGTAGAGTTTCGATTGCTCAAGAGTGTTTCAAAAAACTGTACAAACGTAGTCAATACAAGTGGGTGGTCGAAAGTTTGCTGAAAAAAATCCTCCTTGATGAGCGCATTGAGATTTTCTTCTGTAGGATTGCCTTCTAAAGCTTCATGGGCCTCTTCAATGCGCTCATTCCTTGCCTTAGAGTTCACGCTCATTACCTCCAGCCCCAAGTCGGACTTTACTATTCTCTCGACCTGTTCAGTGATAGACAAAAAAGGTAAAGCATACAAAATACCCAAGTTTCCTTTTTGCCTTTGTACCTCGCTTGCAAGGGCCAGAAGCGTGAAAGTCTTGCCTGCCCCTGTGGGAGCCGTGAGGGTAAAAACCCGCTGTGAGGTGCGCTGGAGCTGATGGGCAAGGTTGTTTACCGCCTCTTCGCGTATTTGGGTGCGCAAGCGATTCAATTCTGTTCCTTGGCTTAGTCCATCAAATTTTTGGGCCAAGCGATCAGCCAAAAACTTGCTTGATTCGGCTGTTTTGTTGTCAAAATTGTAATCCTCCAAATCACTAGCATCACGCTTGTCTGCCTCAATCAAACAAGCAAATGCAAATTGCGTCTCGAGGAAATAATCCAAAGCGTTGACCTGCCAAGCTGCTTGCCTGTTTTGTAGAAAATAGAAATTCCTAACAAGCCTTTCATTCCAATCCAAACTAAATGGCTGATGTGGGTATGCAAGTTCAGTGGCAAGAAAATCTGACAACGGTAGCATTTTTTGCGCTTCCAAGAAATTCTCTAAACGAGTCAACGGATTGCCTTTATCCGTATTCACATGGAAAAACTGCTCCAAATTGGGCAAGTGTCCATGATGTTTGGCTATCAAAGCCAATATTTGAATCGCTTTTATCAGGCGAGTGTTTTTGTCAACATTTTCAAGATTAAGTATTTCACGGAACAAACCTTCATTTTTGAGCCAGAAAGCCAAAAACGCATATGCCGAAAGATAGGCATGTTCGCTGTAACTGAAGTTGCTGGCTTTACTTTTAGGGTTCAATTTTTCTTGAAAAAAGGGGTTTATCTTACCCAAGTCGTGAAATAAAACTGCCAACTCCGCTATTTTAGAGTCGGTTCTTTTCTTGGTTTTAATCAACACACCTTTTATATGGTCTTCCAAATATTTACCAGGGTGTGACTTGAATTGGCTCATAGGCTTTCTTGGATAATGTTTTGCAGAATGCCCAAGATGTGTTCCAGCTCATTGAAAAAATAGATTTTGTCGTCAATGGTTAAAATCTTGTTTTCCAAGCGCAAAAACTGCCATTCCGAACCATTGCTCACGCAGCCGTAGATACGAGTTATGGGGGTGCCATCTGTTTTATTGAATATTGCCGCGCCCACCATCTGGGCCACACACTGCCCCAAGCTATTTTCCACAATATTCTGTTTTGCCTCCACCAGCGCAAAAATTGGTGATTGGATGGTGTAGGATTTTTCGCCCTTGCCCAAGATAAAATCACATTCGCCATTTAGGCCCAATGCCGCGTCAGCCTCCAAATTCTCGCCCGAAAAAATGGTGAACGCATAGTTGTTCCGGGCCAGCATCTCGAGCAGGACAGGCATCAAGATTAGTTCTGACCTTGCTTTTTCGCTTTTGGGCAAAAGATGCCCCGTCTTTTCCAAAGTCTCTTGCAGCCACGCACTTGGCTCAAGGGGCGCAACATGGGCAAACAAAGGTTTCACTTCTTCTTTCAATGAAGCGACCCGCTCGATTTCTTTGAGCTTAAAGTTGCTGTAAGCCATAAAATTTCAAATTAAAAACCAGTGAGATTGATGATTGAATTGGTAGTATTGCCCCTCTGCTCTAAGCGTTTGGTTTTCCGAAGGATAAATCACTTGTTCATAGCGTTCGGGCAAGTTCCAAAAATCATCATTTTGGAAGGTGGGCACTTTATCAAATCCTAATCTTTTGAACCCTTTGGGCTTATGTTGGGCAGTGATAAATCCAAGCGTTTCAAACGCGCCTTCATGTACGGTGAGCAACCCTTCTGCGGAGTAGGAAAGATTGGCGGGGCAGTTGTGCAAACCCAAGACTGGCGTATAAACGGCCAAGCTGTTTTTGATGCAACGAACAAATTCGTCAAAGATAGCCCCAGAACGTGCATTGAACAAGCCAATTGTCACCAGATAAGCAGGACTACGCAACAGTTCCATCTGCTTGGGCGATGGGCTTTGCGAGCCAATACTTCTAAAAGTAAAGCCCCAGGACTGTTTTTGCACTGCATTTTGAACTTGGACCCCGTACTTGAAATCCTCCGAAAGCTGAGGAAAAAGGGGTTTCATTTCCTTGCGCTCTTTGCCAATAACTGCCCCAATCAATCCGATAAGGGCAGTTTTGGTGATCAAATCATGCGAAAGCGGGTTGTTGTTGGTTTCCGCTTTCCGAAAATGCCCCCAATTTCCTGTAATGGTCAATTGTATGGCTTTCATGTTTTACAATGAGGTTAGTTTTTCCAATTTGTCAGGACCTATTTTTTGTAATGCCTCCTCAATGGCAGGTATTTCAGTGTAATATCTTAATTTACTTACTTTAGGCGAGGCAAGGGCATTTTTCAATCCCTCCAGGTCAAAAGTAACTTCTTCAAGGCTTCGGATTTGCTCCTCTTGTTTGTCACTGTTGATTTTCACAAACCGATCTACCCCGTATAACTTATCATTGGGATTGGTATAGACAATTTGCAAAAGCAAAAGAGACGTTTGGTCGACCTTACTCGTGGTGTTTTTACTGTTTACCTCATTCCACAAAGACCTGCACATTAATAATACGTCGGCTTCTGTCAGCTTAGTTTCTTTGGCGTTGAAAGGATTTACCCATGCGTGGGCTTGTATCAAAGCATAGGGGACAATATAGCGTGTAGCAATCGTGCCTTGTTTGTTCCCTTCGTCGCTTGTGAAAACCGAAGTACGCTGATTCATCATCATGTTTACTGCATTGAGCGAAGGGTTTAGGATGGCAAATTGGATGGGGCCAGTAACATTGAAAGCGGTTACTTTGTCTGCCTTCGTGTCTTCAGCACCTTCTTCACTGCTTTTATCTTTTTTAGCCTTGCTTTTGTCCTTGCCATCTTGTTGAATGGCCATTACTCCCCCAAACATCCGCACGTCTGCCAAGGTGAAGGCAAAATCACGTGCACTCGTGGTTTTGTCGATTCGCTGGTCATACAAATACTTAAAACGTTGCCCACCAGTCATTTTGTTGTCGAGGTCCGTATTGATGACGTAAACTTGTTGGCCATTGGTGTGCATATTGTCGCGAATGTATCGCTTCAGGCGCACATCACTTACAAGGGCGCGTTTGGTTTCCTCGTCATAGCGAGGCTCGCCAGTGAAGGGGTCTCCGTTAGGAATGTTGTACTTTGTTTCATATAGAAACAAGATTTCAGATTTTTCGGTTACTATGCTCATGGGAAAAAGTTATTGTTGGTTTTGGGTTTCGGTTTTGGGTTCAGAACGAAAAAAGTAGCTCTCAAAAAAGCCTAAAGCACAAGCATTGCGGTCGTATTTTTCGCTACCTTCTTGAAGGGATTTAAAGTTTGTCATCAAATCCAAGTATGCACTTTGCTGTTCTTTGTGGTTTTTTTCGTGAATGGTAAGTTTTTCATTCATGAAATTGCTGAACTTCGTTAAATCAAGCAAGTTAGTAATGCGTTTAGACAAATTGCCCACGTAGTTCTTCTCGAATGACTTAATGGGGCTGTCATCGCGCCAGGCGGCAAAAGGTCTTGCCATTTTGCCAAGGGCTATGCCCATTGCATAACTCTTGGAATTAGTGATAGCGTTCATTGCATCAAATTTTTGGATTTGGATTAAAAATTGGAAATCGTATTTAAGGACATTAAAATTAGAAAAGTCATCTCGGATGTTCCGTTCCACTTTCTCAATTAAAGCAGGCAAGAGGATGGGGTCTTGATAGTAGGTATCAGTGTAGATTTGAGGCAAAACCTTGAGCAGGTGAAAGGAATATTTTTTTTGATTCTTGCCTTTTTGCCCCAATATTTCCAAGAAACTTGCTTTAATGTCATATTTAGGCTGTAGTTTGAGTTTATTTCCCTTGCCATCGACCAATTCTCTATCTGATTGTCGCCCCAGGGCATTCTTTTTTTCCACGATAGTCTCATGGATTTCTCTCAGTTTGCTCTTGGCTACACTCGATATTTCAACCATATCTACCGAAGGCGAAGAAAGTCCAGCGGGTTTTAAGAATACAATATCATACTTCACTTCTTCGGGCAGTTCATTGTCTATCAAATCGCTAAACATACTGTCGTTTTCTTCAGAACCTTGTTGGAGTTCTTGGTTTTCTATATCGAGAGTATCCTCTCCTTCCACCACCCCGGTCAGCCCCCTTTTTTGCAAGAAACTGTCCAAGATATTCGCAATATTGTTGAAATCAGGCGTTTCTTCCAAGTACAAGTCGGGCAAGACGACAATGCCAAAATCGCGGACATTGATAACGGGTTTTTCTGCGATACTGACACCATACATCAAATCAATCACTTCATTGGGCGATTCAAAAGCCTTGACTTTATAGCTTGCTTCATCATCAAAGTTGGGATTGATGCCCCCAATGGTTTTGAACAGGAATTTTTCCAAGACCGTTTTTTTTGTGCCCTTATGCTCTTTGATAAAACCCTGCACTAATTTTTGATTGATAAGGTCTTGCACCCCCTCGAGTTCATACCATTGTAGGTTTTCACCCACTAAGTGAAAATCAAAATGCAACACCACCGCAGGTGCACTGCGCAAAAGGGTTTCAATCTGTTCTATGTATTGTTCAAACGCCTTACGAAACCCGCCCACAATCGTATCTTGCAAGCTTTCCGCATCTTCCTCTGCCCGCCAAAACGAACTTGGCTTAACTGTTCCTTTGTTCGGCTTTTCCATGCGATAGTTACCGTTTTCTTTTGCAATCCCCTTTTTGTCCATATAGGTAGCGTAGATAACATCACCAAACAAATAGCGTTTTTCGCTGTCTTTGTCGGAGGTTTTGAAATTTAAGTACTTCAATGTCCTAATAAAGTCCTGATCGTTGGTTTCGCTTAGATGATCAAAATCAAACACAAAAGTTCCTTCGACTCCGAGCACTGGCAAGCGATAAAAAATGGTATCGAGGGCCTTGCCTTTCGCGTCCTTGTTCTTTTTGAACGCCTCAACATCTTTCCATATCGCATTGATATAGCGGTGTTGCTCCAAACCTTGTTTTGAATAACGGTAAACTTTGCCAATTTTAAGAACGGTATCTAAGCTCATGTGTATATTGTATGAAATTGGTTTTTGCAAACATTTGAATGAAGCACAGAAGCACACTTACTGAGAGCAAGAGACATTTGGCTGCCCCACCTGACGTTTATATAGATGTCAGGATCGCGCCCACTGAGTCTTTGCTACCTCCCGCAGCCCCCGTTAGTGAAACCAAGTGTGTAAAAGACCACAACCTATTGGAAGGACTGTGTAGCTTGAAGATCGCTGGGTAAGACAAGTTTTGGAAGCGCGCCTTATCGACTTCCAGCCACCATAAGCTCTTTCACGCAGCAAATATAGGTAGTTTTTATAAATTCGCAATAGTATTTGTGTTCATGAATTTATTTTGTTTTCTTTTTTTTTCTTACCTTTGGCGTTGAGCTGGGCAAGGAATTGAAATATAGTTTTTGTTTTCAGGGGACGTCTAAATCGCACCGCCCCAGCCCCCGCCCAAGGCTACCCGCCTTGGGCTTTTTATTTCCCGCAATGTAATCAAAAAACACCAAAATACAAACAGTAGAATAAAAATATTTTTTAATTGGTTGTTTAAAGTCAAAAAATGACTTTTAAAAGCACGAAATTGCTCATCTCCCGGAAAATCGTTCTGGGGGTAGGGAACCAAGAGCGGATAAGATTGGCCAAAGTGGCCTAGAAAAAATCCGAAACGAACAACTGCAAAACAATTGGCAGCCAAAATGGCTGATAAAATGAGATTTCACCGTCAACTTTACCCACTCCCGCCGCTGGGGCGTGGTTCGCAGCAGCCAAACCCCTCGGCGTTGTACCGGCCCAGGCCCGCCAGCACGGCCAGCTCGAGCAGGGGCTCGGGGGCCGTGAGGACCAGGTCGAACAGGTAGCCCCGGATGCGGGTCTCCTCGGGCTGCCCCGCCTTGATGGTCACCAGCCGCGACTTGGGCACTGGCTTGGGCAGCGGCTGCACCTCCAGCCGCTCATTGGCCCACTCAGGGCGCAGCAGTTGGCCGGTGGCCTCGTACTTGTCGAGCAGGTTCTGGCGCAGCAGGGGGGCAAAGTCGGGGTCGTCGGGGGGCAGGTAGTCGTCATGGCCCCGGGGGTTGCGCCGGGCCACCACCAGCGGCGAGAGGGTGTGCAGGTGTACGGTCCCAGCCAGAGGCGGGCTGGGCAGGGCCTCCACCTGGGCCACCACAAACCGGGCCTCGGAGTGCTGGTCCCAGAGGCGGCACTCGCGGGCCTGGAACAGCCCCATCACAAAGGTCTGGGCGGGCTGGTCGAGGTAGAAGTGGACCCGGAGGGTGATGGTGTGCGAGCGCACCTCCATGCGGTCGCCCCGGACCTGAAAGTCGGCCACTTCCAGGCCCGAGAAGGTGAACAGCTTGAAGCTTTTGCGTTGGGTGGTGTAGCCCCGGTTGTGCAAAAAATCGGAGTACTGGGCGTCGGCCTGCTCTAGCGTGCGGTAGATCCAAGCCGAGAGCGGGTACTGGTAGTTGAGGGGCAGCAGGTTGGCCGGGCCGGTGCGCCGGAGGGTGAGTTGGAGCTTCATGGCGACTTTTTGGTTTGTTGAGCGGGCAAGCTAGCCAACTTGGCCAGATTTTCCAAATTTTTCCCCCCTCCGAAAAAAATGGGTCAGACGGTTCGCCAAACCGCCAACCGTAAAGACAGGGCGTGACCTGGTACATAGACGTTGCAGGCAACGTCTCTACCTACAAATTGCCCTTTTTCAGCTCCTCCACGGCATGGTGGGCGGCCCGGGCCGTGAGGGCCATAAAGGTGAGCGAGGGGTTTTGGTTGCCCACCGAGGTCATGCAGGCCCCGTCGGTCACCAGCACGTTGGGG
>JALOLW010000156.1 GCA_025455795.1 Spirosomataceae bacterium | reverse complement strand
TTGATAATAGTCAGAGAATTGTCAGGCAAAATTACCAGACCAAGTACCCCCAATCAATAACCATTTGGGGTATTTTCACCATCACTGATTTAGCGGTAGATTGAAACTGAAAAAAGTTAATTTTCTCATTATCAAAGTCTTACAAAAAGCGATTGACTGTCAGTTTCAAATGTGATTTTTAAACAATAACCATTTAGGGTATTTTTTGAGAGGGTTCTAAAATTTTTATCATTTTTACGGATGTTTATCAATCTGCTCATATCATCCAAAAGACGTATGCTTTGTTTCTCCGTCGTCAGGCGCAGCGTGGTGTTTCGCATGGTACTTTTTTTACTTACTTTTTGGGGGGCGGGATCGTTGTCTGTTGTCTGTTGTAGCCCAAAATCCTATTTTCGACACGCTCATCCGTGACATCACCCTACGAAAACAGCAACCCGCGTCGTTGAGGCGCGATACGGCCATTGTGCTGAGTTTGAGCCTTTTGACGGAGCGTTCTATCAACGTTCAAGACCCTCGAAGTCAAGTTTTTAAGGATTCGTTGCGCCGCTTTACGGAGCGGGTGGGTTGGCCCAAAGGCCACGGGCTGTACCTACGCGCTCTCGGCAAAGAACAAGACCGCAAAGGCAACTACCCTGCCGCGCTTACCTATTACGAGAAAGCCATCAAGAGCCTCGAAAATGCGGGTGGCGACCCCTACGAACTGGCTTACGCTTATATTTTGGCGGGATTTGTGATGAACAACAACAACCGCCCCGAAGAATGTATCAAGTACCTCAACAAAGCCCTGCCACTCTCGCTCAATGCCCAGAATACCAATAACTTATGCTGGGTGTATGACTTTTTGGGCGACTATTATTACTATGATAGATTTGGTAAACGCGACTATCAAAAGGCGCTGTATTACTATCAATTGGTCGAAAAAAATCTCCTGCGTGCCACAAGCCCCAATCTCAAAGCGGATAACCCGCACTGTTTGGCCAATGTGTATTACAAATTGGGCGATAAAAAACGCGCCGAACAATACCGAGCCCGCGCGCTCAAAACCGCCCTTGCCCTCAATCAGCGCGTGGTGGTGTTTGCGATTTACAGTGACTTGGCCCAAATCGTCGAAGAAAAACGGGATTTTGAAGATGCCATTCGCTATCGAAAAACGAGCCTCGACTTTGCCCAACAAGCAGGTTGGAAAGAGTTCGAATCAAGGGCTTACGACGAACTTTACGCGAGTTATAAACAGAAAGGCGATTTCAAAAATGCCCTCCAAGCCTACGAACAGCACCACGCCCTCGAAGATACCCTCAAACGCTCCGAACTCCAACAAAAATACAGCGAACTCCAAGCCCAAAATGAGGCCGAAAAACAGCAGTTGAAAATAAAAGCCTTAGAAAATGAAAACCTGACCCGCACTCGTAACTTTTTGGCGGGATTCCTGCTGTTTGGAGCAGTTTTGACGGGCTTTATTGTTTGGTACAACCGAAGGCTGAAAATCAAAAATGAGGAGCTAAGTACCAAAAATCGCGAAATAGAAGAGGCACTACACCGAGGACAAACCATTGAACGCAAGCGCGTTGCCTCCGAACTTCACGACAATCTCAATACCAAACTCGCCGCTTTGCGTTGGCGATTGGAGGCATTGGACACCTCCAAGTACCCCGAGGCCGACCAGCGCATCCACGCGAGTATTATCCAATCGCTTGAAGATGCCTACGCCGATGTGCGCCTCATCTCCCACAATCTCCTTCCCGCCGAACTCGAAACCGAGGGATTGGTGGTGGCTTTGCAAAAATTGACAAATAAACTTAACGCCAACAATCGTACCCAATTTCATTTGCTCATCAAAGACTTGACGGACAGATTGCCTTCGACTATTGAATACCAGTTGTATAGTATTATTCTCGAACTCGTCAATAATATCCTCAAACACGCCCGCGCTACGCACGTGTGGGTGAGCCTCTCGCAGTACGCGCAGCAAATCGCCCTCACCGTGAGCGACGACGGCGTGGGGTTTGAGCTAAACAACACCTCTGACGGTGTAGGCTTTCGGAACATTGCCGCGCGCGTCGAAACCCTCAACGGACAGTGGCAACTCGAAACGAAGCCCAACGCAGGAACCAAAGTCACGGTAGAAGTGCCAAACTGATGATAGGGGGTGGGATTATTAAAAAATACCTCAAAAAAATACAGTTTTGTCGAAAAAAACGTTGGGATTACGTAATTTTGGACGCAACTCATGTACTTTTACACCCACAAATCAATTCCTAACTTTTTATTTAAATGAACCGCAGAGAAGCCTTGTCCAGAGTCGCCCTTTTGATGGGTGGTACTCTTTCCGCTCCTACCTTGATGGCTTTTGGTGAAAATAGCCCGCAAAATATCGGCAGTGCTGCCGCCTTTTCACTCAATGACGCCCAGCGCGCTTTGGTAGCCGAAATCGCCGACATCATCATCCCGCGTACCAGTACACCTGGGGCCAAAGACGCAGGCGTGGGGCCATTTATTGAACTGATGCTCAAAGATTGTTACAAAGCCCAGGAACAGCAAAACTTCATGGACGGCCTCGCTGACGTGGAAGCCCGCGCCCAAAAAGCACACGGCAAAAACTTCTTGGCGACGTCGGCCACTGAGCAAACGGCCCTCTTGAAATCGGTGGAAAAAGACACCATCGAAATGATGAAAAATGCCAACGTGCAGCAAGTCAAAGTCGGCGACAACGTGGACAAAGAGGTGATAGAGTCTAAAAAAATAAAAGGAACACCTTTCTGGCGTTTGATGAAAGAATTGACGCTGTTTGGCTATTTCACCTCTGAGCAAGGTGCCACCAAAGCCCTCGACTACGTGCCTATTCCTGGTCGCTACGAAGGCTGTATTCCCCTCAAACCAGGCCAAAAAGCCTATGCACTTTAATAGTCAATGAGTGAATGAGAGAATTGTGAATGAGTAAATAGGTAGATAGTGTTCAAAATAAAACCACTGCCTATATTTTTCATTTGTCAATTTCTACATCAAATATTCACTCATTAATTCATTCACCAATTCACTCATTAAAAAATGTACTTAAACATAGATGCCCAAAAAGAAATGACCTACGATGCCATCGTGGTAGGGTCGGGAATCAGCGGCGGATGGGCAGCCAAAGAACTCACCGAGAAAGGCTTGCGCGTACTTTGTATTGAGCGCGGGCGCGATGTAAAACACATCGAAGGCTACGAAACGGCCATGAAAAACCCGTGGGACTTCCCACACCGTGGTCGCCCCGACAACATGGCCGCCGAAGAATACTGGGCAGGAATGCGCACAGGTTACACGGCCAACGAAGAACACCGTCATTTTTTTGAAAATGACAAGCAAAATCCTTACCTCGAAACCCGTCCTTTTGACTGGATTCGGGCGTATCATACGGGTGGACGCTCGTTGCTGTGGGGTCGTCAAAGTTATCGGCTTAACGAAGAAGATTTCATGGCTAACGCCAAGGAAGGCATCAGCGTAGATTGGCCGATTCGTTACAAAGATTTGGCCCCCTGGTATGACTACGTGGAGCGGTTTGCGGGTATTAGCGGCTCTAAAGATGGTCTTGCGGTACTGCCCGACGGTCAGTTTTTGCCCGCTATGGAGCTCAACTGCCTCGAAAAACACGTCAAATCGGAAGTAATGAAAAAGATGGGACGCACCATCACCATCGGGCGGGTGGCGCATTTGACCAAGCCTACGGCGATTCATACGGGTTTGGGGCGTGCCAACTGTCAATTCCGCAATATGTGTATGCGCGGTTGTCCGTATGGGGCGTATTTCAGTACGCAGTCGGCTACGCTACCTGCGGCCATGAAAACCAAACGCCTTACACTCGTCAATGACAAAATCGTATCAGAAGTATTGTATGACGAGAAAAAAGGCCGCGCCACGGGCGTGCGTACTATTGACCAAAATACACTCGAAGTCAAAGAATATTACGCACGTATTATCTTCTTGAACGCCTCGGCGGTGCCTTCGGCTTCGATATTGATGAACTCGAAGTCGAGCCGTTTCCCCAATGGTCTTGGCAACGACAGCGACCAACTCGGTCGCAACATCATGGACCACCACTTGGCCGTAGGGGCTTCGGGTGAGTTTGATGGTTTTGGAGACCAGTATTACTTTGGTCGCCGTCCCAATGGCGTCTATATCCCACGCTATCGCAACTGGGGCAAAGACAAGCGCGACTATCTGCGTGGCTTTGGCTATCAGGGTGGTGCCAGCCGTAGCGGTTGGGGACGTGGTACAGGCATGGAAGGTTTTGGGGCTGATTTCAAAGAAAAAATCTCAATGCCAGGGCCGTGGAGTATGGGTATCGGTGGTTTTGGAGAGGTATTGCCCAACGAAAACAACCGCTTCACCCTGCACCCCACCAAAAAAGACAAATGGGGAATGCCAATCGTGGTATTTGACGCGGCTTACGGCGACAACGAATGGAAAATGCGCGAAGACATGGCCAACGACGCCGCCGAAATGCTCGAAGCGGCGGGACTCAAAAACGTGCGTCCGTACAATGACAAGACCAAAAATCTCGGCATTGGTATTCACGAGATGGGGACTGCCCGCATGGGCCGCGACCCCAAAACGTCGGTGCTCAATGCCAATAATCAAGTACATACTTGCAAAAACGTCTTTATGACCGATGGCGCCGCGATGACTTCGGCCTCCTGCGTCAATCCGTCGCTTACGTATATGGCATTGACTGCCCGCGCGGCTAAGTTTGCTGTGGATGAGATGAAAAAGAAGAATTTGTAAGTCACTGTTTATTAAAACAATAAGCCCTAATTTTCGCTCAGAAAATTGGGGCTTATTGTTGATAAAGGGGTACTTCTTACTTCATTTTCAGTTTTCCTGCTCGCTCCATAGCGTTCATTTTTTTCATCATTTTACGCATTTCGTCAAACTGCTTGATGAGGTTATTGACTTGCGTGAGTGAAGTTCCACTTCCGAGCGAGATGCGTTTTTTGCGGCTATTGTCAATCATATCGGGGTTTTCGCGCTCTTTGGGAGTCATAGATTTGATAATGGCTTCGATGGGCGTAAAAGAATTGTTGTCAATATCCACATCTTTGAGGGCGGCGCCCATGCCCGGTATCATACTCATCAGGTCTTTGACGTTACCCATTTTTTTGATTTGCTGGATTTGCCCCAAAAAGTCGTTGAAATCAAACTTATTTTGGCGCATTTTGGCGTTGAGTCGCTTGGCTTCATCCTCGTCGAAGGCTTGTTGGGCGCGTTCTACGAGCGAGATGACATCGCCCATGCCTAAGATTCGACTCGCCATACGGTCGGGGTGGAAGACATCGAGGGCTTCCATTTTCTCGCCCGTTGAGATATACTTGATGGGTTTATCCACAATCTGACGAATCGAAAGTGCCGCCCCACCACGGGCGTCGCCGTCGAGTTTGGTTAGCACCACTCCGTCAAAGTTGAGACGGTCGTTGAAGGTTTTGGCGGTATTGACGGCATCTTGACCCGTCATGGAGTCCACTACAAATAAGATTTCGGTGGGTTTGAGGGCAGCTTTGATGTTTTCCACTTCTTGCATCATCACCTCGTCCACGGCCAAACGCCCCGCTGTATCCACTATCACAATTTTCTTGCCCGATTTTTTGGCGTGGGCAAGGGCATTTTGGGCAATCTGTACCGCGTTTTTGTTTTCGGGTTCGGCATAAACCTCTACCCCGATTTGCGCACCCAATACTTTGAGCTGGTCTATCGCCGCAGGGCGGTAGATATCGCAAGCGGCCAGCAATACTTGGCGGCCTTGGCGTTTGAGCATGTTGGCGAGTTTTCCCGAAAAAGTCGTCTTACCCGAACCCTGCAAGCCCGCTATCAACACCACGGCGGGGTCGCCTTTGACATTGATACTTTCGGCCTGACTTCCCATGAGGGCGGTCAGCTCTTCGTGGACGATTTTGACAAACATCTGCCCAGGCTCGACGGCGATTAATATCTTTTGGTCGAGTGCTTTGTCTCGGATTCTATCCGTAATGTCTTTGGCTACTTTGAAGTTTACGTCGGCATCTACCAACGCCCGACGGACTTCTTTGGTGGTAGCGGCTACGTTAATATCAGTGATGCGGTCTTTGCCTTTGAGGGTACGAACGGCTTTATTTAGCTTGTCTTGTAGGCTTTCAAACATGATAAAATTAAATAAAATGAGGCGGCAAATTTAGTAAATCAGCCGTTGAAAGCATAATAACTTTGGGAGGGAATGTAAAAAGTGCCGTTATAATCGTAAATTTGCCCGCTAAAACACCGAAAAATCAATAAAGCAGCACGATGAATCAGACACACACTACTTTCCGCCATCGCATGATAGGGTTGATATGGGTATTGGGGATGACGGTAGGAGTTTTAAATGCACAAATCAAGATTACTTTTCCCGTTGAACGAGCTGTTTTTCAGCGCAGCAACGCCAACCAAGCCACCATCACGGTTGGGGGCTACTATACCCAGGCCGTTGATAGAATCGAAGCGCGTCTTGTGCCTGTACAAGCAGGTCAAGGTCAGCCTACTGATTGGGCAGTGATTCAGAGCAATCCACAAGGAGGAATTTTCAATGGTACTATTGTAGGGCGTGGTGGCTGGTACACCCTCGAAGTGCGGGCTTTCCGAAGCGGCGTACAAATAGGGCGTGATGTTCTCAATCGAGTAGGAGTTGGTGAGGTTTTTGTGATAGCAGGTCAGTCAAATGCAGAAGGAATTTTCAATTACGGAGCGCCCGCTGCTACCGACGACCGCGTCAATTGTACTACCTTCAATAACCGCACTGCCACGACCAGTACCGAACCCAACGACCTCACCTTTGCCCCTATTTCGGCTGAGGGGGTCATCGGTCCGCGCGGAAGAAGTGCTTGGTATTGGGGGGCATTGGGCGATTTGCTGGTTCGCAAGCTCAATGTTCCTGTGATGTTTTTCAACGTCGCTTGGGAAAGTATGACGGTCAAACTGTGGTTTGATAGTTCACTTGGCAAACCCGTTGATCAGCCATTTATTGGAACAAGACTTCCGCTCGGGATGCCTTACTCCAATCTTCGGATGGTGATTAGGCATTATTGCAGTATTTTGGGCGTTAGAGCCATTTTGTGGCAGCAGGGTGAGACAGACGCTTTCGCCCGTGTCACGACCACCGAATACCAGCAGGCCATGCAGGGTTTGATAGATACCATTCGTGACGATTTTGGCGATTTTGTCTATATTCCTTGGGTATTGGCTCGCTCTTCGCGCACGGCAGCGGGCGTTTCCCAAGATATTATCAATGCCCAAACTGCGGTTATCTCAACCAATTTCAATCGGGTTTATGCGGGTCCTTTCACCGACGCGATTCAGCCCAATCGCCCCGACGGTGTGCATTTTCAAGGAACAGAAGTTATGCAACAGGTTGCTCGTGCTTGGGATAACTTCTTGACCCCAAGTTTTTTTGCAACGGTCGTACCCGTCGAAGGTCGTGCAGCAAGACCTCTTGTGTCTTCCTGCAACTCGCCCGCTGTGAGCGTCAATATCAAAGCACCCGACGGCTTGGCATCATACCGTTGGAATGATGGACAAACTACACAGACCATTACTATAAGAGGAGCTGGTACTTATCAAGTGTACATGAAAGATGCTAAGGGAAATACTCATCTTTCCCCCGCATTGACAGTCACAGAGGCATCTGTACAACCTCCCAATCCGGTCATTACACCCAGTGGTGAGCAGGTGATATGCGCCGATTCATCCATACTTTTGTCGATCAACGTATCCCCTTTCAATACTGTTACGTGGAGTAATCGCAGCGTGGGGTCGGCTATCCAAGTATCTCAGCGTGATTTGGGTACGAGCGATAGAGCAACTTTTACGGCCAGTTTGGTCAATGTTTTTGGGTGTGCATCAGCCGTTTCAGCCCCTGTGACAGTGCGCACGCTTTCTATCAAAGCCCCCACCGTGACACAAGGAGGAATTTATTCTTTACAAGCCCAAGAAGACCAGACGATTTATACATTTGCCGATTCAAAAGTGTCCAACATCTTGTGGGATTGGCGACAGGGTAACCAAACACTTTTGCCTAAAACCCCCTTTATCAAAGTGACCCAACAAGGCTCATTTAGCGCCCGCTCTCGGGTGACGTTTGAAGCCGCAACGGGCGGCAGTGCGCGCACCTGCCTCTCGCCGTTTTCGTCGGCAGTGACCTATCAACCCCCCAATCCATTGGAAGAAGGACTCATCGTTTATCCTAACCCAAATACCACTGGACTGCTTTCTGTCGAAATTCTGCGCGACCTTACCAATGCCCAGATTGAAGTCTATAACGCCTTTGGGCAGTTGGTCTTTGAAAAAAACTATCCCAACTTGAATTTACGGCAAGTTCTTAATCTAACAAGCCTATCTACTGGGATGTACGTACTCAAACTGACTACCGGAGGGCAGAGCCAAGTCAAAAGATTTATGATTAGACGTTGATATTTTTCAGGCTTTCGTTAGCAACGAAAGCCTTTGTTTTTAATTTTGCGACTTAAGGAAAAGTAAATTTGATTGTTGATTACCAAATCACCTAACTGTATGAATTATTTACCTGCTGATTACTTGCCTATTATCGTTCAATTGGTACTTGCATTGGCTTTTATCGTCCTCACGATGATAGTCACACACTCCATAGGTCCTAAGCGCAACAGCGAGAAAAAAGGTGATCCTTTTGAGTGCGGTATTGAGTCCAAAGGCGACGCCCGGACTCCTATTTCCATCAAATATTTTTTGGTGGCTATCTTGTTCGTGTTATTTGATGTCGAAGTGATTTTTATGTACCCTTGGGCGGTTAATTTTCAAAAATTAGGCTTATTTGGCTTTGTCGAAATGGTTTTGTTCATGGGACTTCTCTTGGCGGGCTTTTATTATATCATCAAGAAAGGTGTATTGGATTGGGAGAAGTAGCGCAGATGGTTATTTCTAAATCGAAGTAAACATGGAGACAACCGATATTTCAGGAGAAGCAACTCGCTATTTGGAAAATGCCAAAGCGATTTTGAAAGAAAAAGCGGGCAAAAAAGATGGCTTGTACGCTGATATCAAGTATGTAAAAATGGCAGCAGGAACAGCCTATTCGGGAGCGTTGTTGATATTGGATGAGTTTCTTCGACAGAAAGAAGGCCAAAAGTATAAAAAACCTAAAAGCATCGAAGAATACCGAACACGTGTAGCCAAATATGACAAAAAATTATTGGCATTACTGGTTGATGTTTATGACGAATTGCATTTGGCAGGTTATTACCACGGAACACGCTCTGTGAATACGATTCAGACGGGTTTAGAGAATGTAAAGAAAATGTTAGCTTATATTTAAAGACAATGGCAAGCAATATTCAAATAGTAGAAGCACCAGAAGGATACGAGGGTTCAGGCTTTTTTGCCACCTCTTTCGATAAAGTCGTAGGCTTGGCACGTAGCCACTCGTTGTGGCCGTTGCCATTTGCTACCTCTTGCTGTGGTATCGAGTTTATGTCCACCATGGCATCACGTTATGATTTGGCGCGTTTTGGTTCAGAACGTCCGAGTTTTTCGCCTCGTCAAGCTGATATGTTGCTTGTAGCAGGGACAATTGCGAAGAAGATGGGACCTGTTTTGAAACAGGTATATCTCCAAATGGCCGAGCCTCGTTGGGTGGTGGCGATTGGTGCTTGTGCTTCAAGTGGGGGTATTTTTGATACTTACAGCGTGTTGCAGGGCATAGACCGCGTCATCCCCGTAGATGTATATGTGCCAGGCTGCCCGCCTCGCCCTGAGCAAATCTTGGAAGGCATCATGCAGGTACGCGAATTGACCCACAATGAGTCGCTGCGCCGCCGAAATGCCCCAGAGTATCAAGCACTTTTGGCGTCTTATAATATTCAGTAACTTTAATTGTGAATGAGTCAATGATTGAATAATCCAAGATACATTCACTCATTGACTCATTCAAAAATTCACTCATTTGTAAAAATGACCAATCAATCAGTAGCCGAGAGTATCGTCAAAAAATTTGGAGACGATGTCTATGATTTTGAAGAACCGTTTGGCTTCTTGACTTTGAGCGTGACCCGCGATCAAATCATCGCGCTGCTTACGTATTTGAAAGAAGATGCCACGTTTCAGTTTAATTTCTTGACGGACATCACGGGCGTACACTCCCCCGAAAACCCTGGTCGGGAGTTTTGCGTGGTGTATCATTTGCATAGCTTCGTCAATAACTTTCGGGCGCGGGTTAAGGTGTTTTTGAACGCCGAGGATATTCATATTCCTACCGCCACAGAACTATGGGCGAGTGCCAATTGGATGGAGCGGGAAACTTACGATTTCTTTGGGATCATTTTCGATGGCCACCCCAACTTGAAGCGCATCCTCAACATGGAAGACATGGATTACCACCCCATGCGCCGCGAGTACCCGCTCGAAGATGCCACCCGCGAAGATAAAATTGATGCTTTGTTTGGGAGATAAAACATACATTTTCAATGGCTTACAGCGATTTCACATTAGGCATTTTAGAAGAGAAATTTGGGATAACCACTCACAGAAAATCTCTTTTTGAAATGATTGAACCCATCAAAATGGGGACGCTGGTACAAGAAGCACTTGATGAGTTGAAAACATTACAGGTTCGTTCAGAAAAAGCTAAATCAGAATGGATAGTAGTGCCTATTTTGCGAGAACTCCGAAAAAGAAATAATCAGTATTTTACCATTTATTCGGGAGAAGCTCTCAATGTTGATAAAGATACAGGCCTACAAGGCGAATGTGATTTTATTTTGGCCAAAGACATCCAGAGTTTGGATATAAATTACCCCATCGTTCAAATAGTTGAAGCAAAAAAACACGATGTTGAAATCGGAATCCCACAGTGCATAGCTCAATTGGTCGGTGCCAAAATATACAACGAAAAGAAAAAAACACCCTTGTCCAAAATATACGGTTGCGTTACAACTGGCGATGACTGGCTATTTATGTTTTTACAAGAAAATGCGGTCTTTGTAGATACCAAACGTTATTATTTGGCAGAGGTAGAAACTATCTTGGGTGTTTTTCAGACGATAATTGATTATTACAAAAAAGAATTAAAATGAGTACAACGGCGCTACAACAAACCCAAGACGGAAGCCTCGTCAAAGAAAAGCCCATTGAGTACGTCAACGAACTGACTACGCTCAACCTCGGTCCTACGCACCCTGCTACCCACGGTATTTTTCAGAATGTCTTGACGATGGATGGCGAAAAAATCGTAGCAGGTGAGCAAACGGTGGGCTATATTCACCGCGCTTTTGAGAAAATAGCCGAACGTCGCCCGTTTTATCAGATTACTACCCTCACCGACCGCATGAACTACTGTTCTTCACCCATCAACAACATGGGCTGGCATATGACAGTAGAGAAGCTGCTGGGTGTAGAAGTACCCAAACGCGCCCAGTACATTCGTGTTATTATGATGGAGTTGGCGCGTATCGCCGACCACATCGTTTGCAACGGCATCTTGGGAGTGGACACAGGGGCTTTTACTGGCTTTTTGTACGTCTATGAGTACCGCGAAAAAATCTACGAGATTTACGAAGAAATGTGCGGCGCACGCCTGACGACCAATATGGGGCGTGTGGGTGGCATGGAGCGTGATTTGTCAAAGACCGCCATTCAAAAAATAAACGCATTTCTCAAAGATTTTCCTCCTGTGATGCGCGAGTTTGAAAAATTGTTCAATCGCAACCGCATCTTCATGGATCGTACCATAGGAGTAGGGGGTATCACCGCCGAACGCGCCATGAGCTACGGCTTTACAGGGCCTAACCTGCGCGCCGCAGGCGTGGACTATGACATACGCTTGATGAGTCCGTACTCTTCTTATGAAGATTTTGAGTTTGATATTCCCGTAGGTCAGCACGGCGACACCTACGACCGATTTATGGTACGCAACGAGGAGATTTGGCAGAGCCTTCGCATCATCGAACAAGCCATGAAAAACCTCCCCGAAGGCTCCTATTTTGCCGATGCACCGCAGTTTTATTTGCCCCCTAAGCAAGAAGTATATCGCAACATGGAGGCGTTGATTTATCACTTCAAAATCGTGATGGGCGAAATTGACGCGCCTGTGGGTGAG
>JALOLW010000155.1 GCA_025455795.1 Spirosomataceae bacterium | reverse complement strand
GTGAGCAAACGTCCGACTTTTTTTCGAGCGTCAATCCCGAAGTCATTGCGCGACAAAGTGTGAGCAAACTCCTCACCGACCAACTCAACATGCTGGCTTCGGATTTAATCAAAGGCGTGCAGTTGGATTTCAACCTCAACTCCACCACCGTGGCTACCGACCGTGGCAGCAAAGGCCAAACTGACCTGAGCGTGGGCCTGAGCAAAGCGTTTTTTGACGACCGCCTGACGGTCAATGTAGGGCGTAATTTTGAAATTGAGGCGGGCAATCGCGCGGCCAAGTCCACCCAAATCGTGGACAACGTAAACATCAACTACAACCTCACCCGCGACGGGCGGTATGCGTTTAGGGCGTATCGCAAAAACCAGTACCAGGCCGTTTTGGAAGGTTTTATTGTCGAAACAGGCGTGAGTTTTGCGGTAGTTGTGGATTATGACAAATTGAAGGAAATTTTTAGGAATTGAATCCATTGCTCTCTAATACACCCTCTTACTCTTTTTGACCCAATTTTTTCATCAATTCCTCAATGAGCTTGTCTTTTTCGTCCAACGCTTTTTTCTGTTCGGCCAGTTTTTTGGTAAACTCTTTTTCCTTGTCTTCAAACATGGCATTGATTGAACGCCAGGCTTCCTGCTCTATTTCGATTTTTTTTCGTTCTTCAGGATTTGTACCCGCAAAATGCAAAATGTCGGTGGTCAACTTCAAGTCTTCATTGTCGGGGTCATGCCTAAACTCTTTGGTGACTTTGGTATCATCCAAAAAATGTCGTTGTTCAAATACACTGAGCAGTTTATCCAACCTTGTTTGGTATCGGTCGGTAATTCGTTCCACTTGAACCACGAAACTATCATGCGTCAGTTTTTCTATAAATTCACTTTTCGCGTCAATCTCCCTGTTGTTAATCAAATCCCGATACTTTCTTTCTACTTTAATGCAGGGTGTTTCGATGTCTGGCAGTTTAAAACCAAGTATATAAATAGTAGTAATGGGCAAAATCACTTTTTCATCGTTGATAACGTCTTCTTTTTTGTACTGTTCCGCCAAATAATTTCTAAAACGCATCAAGTCTATTAAATTTTTCGCCTTTTGAATTTCCACCAACACCTTTTTGTACGCCCCGTCTTGTGTTTTGATGGTAGCAATAAAATCAAGGCGCATCACATTGATTGTCAGCCTTTCCTTTATTTTTGACTCTATGTATTTTTCAATTTCGGGGTCGTTTTGGTCTAAATCTTTGATAAAAGTAAACTCTTGGGGTTTCACTTCAACGGTTTCGATGGTTTGGTCAAGAAGTGTTCCTATGAAAAACTTGGCAACTTTTTCGTTTTCCATCATTCTCTTGAAAACTACATCGTATATTGGATTGGCTATGACCATTTTTTCGATTTATTAGATTTTTCGTCGTAAAATTACAAAAATTCAGCGATGTGTAATCCATTGTTAGCAATACGTCAAATACAAAGATTAGTGATTTTCAGCACCTTGGTGAGTGTCGCGTTGGGCGGTGGCGGTTGCTCTGTGGCCCGGCACTTGCCAGCAGGAGAGCGACTTTACACGGGTGCGGAGGTCAAGATTGAGGCCGATTCACTCCTTACCAAAACGCAAATCGAAGCCGCCAAAGTAGGCATCGAAACCCTGATTCGACCCGTACCCAACAGTACTTTGGGCGGGCGTCCTTACCGCGTGGGGCTTTATTATTTGTTGGGCGAACCCAAAAAAGAAAAAAGTTTTAGGGGTTGGTTTCGCAAGCGTTTTGGCGAAGCACCCGTTTTGGCGAGTCGGCGGGCGTTGAGTGCCAACAGCCTCGCTATCACCAATTACCTCCACAACGAAGGTTTTTTTCGGGCTTCTGCTTCGGGCGAACTCGTCGAAAACCGCCACACGGCCAAAGCCATTTATACCGTTCAGCTTCCGCCCCGATACACCATTCAAGAAGTACGTTTTGTTGGAAAAGACAGCAGTGTTTTTTCGCAACAATTCAAAAAAACAGCCTCTATTAGCCTTCTTAAAACGGGTAATCCGTACCAATTTACCACGATTGAAGCCGAGCGCAACCGCATCGAGCGCGTCCTCAAACGAGAAGGATTTTATTTCTTTCGTCCCGACTATTTGATTGTAAAAGCCGATACCAACCTCCACCATCACCAAGTAAATCTCTCGGTGGAACTCAAACCCGACGTGACACAAATAGCCCTCAAACCTTATACGATTCACGAGGTATATGTCGTGACCGACGACGGCCAACTGCGCGGCGACACGCTTGCGAAGGCAGTGCAGCGGCGCGGGTTGCGTATCGTGGACCTAAACCAAGCCTATCGCCCTCGAATTTTTGCCGATGCCATTTCGTTTCGGCACGGAATGCGCTACGATAGTCGGCAGCAAGATATTTCGCTCACGCGATTGGTCAATCTCAAAAATTTTAAGTTTGTCAAAAACCGCTTTGAATTGTTGCCGCGCTCTGATTCGGCTTTGTTGGATGTGTACTACTATCTCACCCCACTCAAGCGCAAATCGGTGCGGTTTGAAGTGAGTGCTGTCACCAAATCCAACAACTTGGCAGGCTCGCAGGGCAATTTGACTTGGATGAATCGCAACGCTTTTCGAGGGGCGGAAATGTTGCGATTTGCGGCAAGTGCGGGATTGGATGTACAGATTGGCGGACAACGCAACACCAACATCAACGATTTTTACCGTACCAACGTAGAAGGTGAGCTGTCGTTTCCGCGTTTTGTACTGCCATTTTACCGCATGAATCCCGCCACCAACCAAACCCTCCCCCGCACTGCACTCACGGTAGGCTACGAAGAACTTACGCGCCGTGAACTTTACACCCAAACCTCTTTTCGCCTCAATTGGGGCTATGTGTGGCGGCGCAACGTGGAAGTAGAACACACCCTCACGCCCGTGGCGGTCAATATCATCCGCCCGCGCAACATCAACGGTGAAGCTTTTCTGAACTTGCTGACGGACCCTTTTACGAAAGCCCAAGATTTGGTGCGTTATTTTAAAATTTTGGAAACTCCGCTCATTTTGGGCATGAACTACAACCTTTCGTTTACGCCTACGCCCGCCGCAGGCAGTCGCCACCGTTGGGTAGTGACGGCGGGTATAGACGCGGCGGGTAATCTGGCGGGGCTACTCACCAAACGCGAAGAAGTCAATACCGATGTTTTCGCGCGCAAAGTATTCAATACGGTCTTTGAACAATACGGTCGTTTTGACGGCGACCTGCGCTATTACTACGATGTTTCGCCCAAAATCCGTTGGGCCAATCGCTTCTTGGTCGGGTTGGGGATTCCCTACGGCAACTCGATGGCATTGCCACAATTCAAGCAGTATTTTGCGGGTGGAAGCAACGGAATCCGCGCTTTTCGGGCGCGGTCGCTGGGGCCTGGGGGTTACGCCCCCGACTCCGTCACGCTAAGTACGTTTGGCTATAACTCTTTCGGGGATGTGCGGCTCGAACTCAACAGCGAGCTGCGTCTCAAACTCAATCAATACCTTGAAATGGGTTTTTTTGTGGATGCAGGCAACGTGTGGCTGTATCGAAATTTCGAGGAATCGGGTTTTGTTCCCGAAGATAACGCCTTCTTTGACAAGGATTTCTACCAACAAACCGCCGTGGGCGCGGGCGCGGGTTTTCGTTTTACGTTGCCTTTTGTACTGCTACGGATAGATTTGGCTATGCCTTTTCGCAAACCTTGGCTGCCCGAAGGACAACGGTGGGTCTTGAATCAAACCCAATTTGGCAGTGCCGCTTGGCGACGCGACAACCTCATCCTCAACATCGCCGTAGGGTACTCGTTTTAAGCAGTATTGAGTACGTTTGTATTGAGTATTGAGTATTGAGACTGCAAAACGTTGATATTCAGCAAATCAAGATTCCAAATACGCAAAAACGCCCTACTCAATACGCAAAAACGCCCTACTCAATACGCAATACGTAATACGCAATACGTAATACTCAAAAACGGCCTTTCAGCCCTTGACAGATGCGTTTGGCGATGGCGGGACCTTCGTAGATAAAACCCGTGTAAATCTGCACCAAACTCGCGCCCGCGTCGAGTTTTTCGCGGGCATCGGCGGCAGAGGAGATACCCCCCACACCAATGACGGGAAAAGCGTGGTTGGATTTTTGGCACAAATACCGAATCACTTCCGTAGAACGCTTCGTAAGGGGCGCACCACTCAACCCTCCCGCGCCGATTTGCTGCACAGCGGCCTCGTCGGTAGCCAAACCGCCACGACTGATGGTAGTATTGGTCGCTATCACACCCGCAATCTGCGTCGTGGTGACGATTTCGATGATGTCGTCCAACTGACTATCCGTCAAATCGGGCGCAATTTTCAGCAGAATCGGTTTTACGTTTGGACGTTTGGCGGTTCGAGCGTTTGAAAGGTTAGATGTTTGAAAGATTGAGTCGTTGGAAATGTTTATTGCTGAATGCCGACTGCTGACTGCCGACTGCTGGCTACCGACTGTAAACTGTAAACTGTGAACCGCTAAACTCTTCTCTTTCAACGCGCCCAAAATCTTCATCAGCGGTTCTTTTTCTTGGAGGTCGCGCAGGCCAGGCGTATTGGGCGACGACACATTGACCACAAAATAATCCACCACGTCGTAAAGCGCATCAAAACATTTGAGGTAATCGTCGAGGGCGTTTTCGTTGGGCGTGAGTTTGTTTTTGCCAATGTTGCCCCCAATCAAAATATTGGTGTTGCGTTTTCTTAATCTTTCGGCGGCAGCGGCGGCCCCTTCGTTGTTGAAGCCCATGCGATTGATGAGCGCGTGGTCGGGTTTGAGGCGAAACAAGCGCGGCTTGTCGTTGCCCGGCTGTGGCAAAGGTGTCACCGTTCCAATTTCGACAAAACCAAAACCCATGCAAGCGAGTTCGTCCACGAGGTCGGCGTTTTTGTCAAAACCAGCGGCCAAACCCACGGGATTTTTGAAGGTTAGTCCAAAAACTTCGCGCTCAAGCGAGGGATGTTCGTAGTTGAACAACTGCCTGAAAACAAACGGAATACCAGGGATTTTGAAGAGAAATTTGAGGGTACTGCACACAAAATGATGCACACTTTCGGCATCAAATCGGAACAAGATGGGGAGAACAATGTTTTTGTACATCTTTAAAAAATCTGCTGTCGGTAGGGAATATTGAGGCGCAAACCAAAAGTAGTGGAAGTGGTATTGAGGCGCAAAGCTTCGCGGGGACTTTCTTGGTTGCGCATCATCAAGCGGCCATCTATGAAAAAGTTGTGTTTGAGCATATAAGACACGCGCATATCTATCAGCGATACGTCTATGGGCGTACCTTGACCGATAAAATTGCCCGTGTTGCTGGGTCGCCCTACTTCATAACTTGCGTGGATGTTGCCGCCCCAATTGCGTCCGTCTATGTCCACCCCGTGGCGAGAACGCATCAAAGTACCGTAAAAAGTGAGTTTGGGCGAAGGTTGATAGCGCACAATCCCCAATCCTTCCCAGAAGTTGGCCCCGAGTGGATGCGCGAGTGGCAAGTCAAAATGGATGTAATTGTTGAAACCCGACTTGTGTGCGTAGGTGTAAGGGCGCACGAGGTTGAGTTCGCCTTGGAGATCCAAATTTTTGATACCGAAAGCATCAATGTATTTCAAGCCCGCTTGAAAGCCAAATTTCTTGGCCCATGAGCCTTTGACGCTGAAATATTCAGAAGTTTTGAACTCGTCCATGATGAATTGGCTATAAAAACCAAAATGTTTCAGGAAATTCCAGCGTACATCTACGCCGATGAAGGCGTTGTCGGAACTACCGAGATAAAACTCCACAAAACGGTAAAAAATAATCGGATTGAAGTAGTTAGCGTCGAGTTTGTTGTTTTCGCGCCCGTACATTTCAGCCTCAAAAATCCCCAAACTGAAGTTTTTGGAAAGGTTGATACTGAGGTGGTGAATCGCGGCGTATTTCTTGTTGCGAGGTTCGTCAGAAGCCCGATTTGCTTGGTTGTACATCATGTTGGCCCAAATGTTGGTATAATGAAAACGCCCCAATTTGGTAGTAGCTTTCAAAAACAAATAAGGTGCGCTCCAATCGGACAGCAACAACGACCGATACCCACTACCGATGAAGTTGCGGTCGTGTCCAAACTGCAGGTTGATTTGTTTGATGGGATTGACACTGATGTAGCCCCGCGCCGAGGTGAAATCCGTCCCCAATCGGCGGAGTGTTTTTACTTGCCCTTCGGCAGGAAGGACCTGCGTAAAACCATCGGGGGCGCGTACAGTCTGCGTGTAATCGCGCACGTACTGCCCAAACATCCCCTGAGAATCAGTAACATAACTATAAAAACCCACTTTTTTACCCACAGTGCCGCGCAGCTCCACCCCGCGTGAAGTGAGCCAGAGATAGTCGTCAGACGTGTTTTCCTGCCCCAAAATCAAGTGCGTAACGGGACTAACGTGCAAGTCAAAATTTTTGTCTTGAACGTAAAACAAATCAGCGGGTTTTTTGTAGAATCGTTTCCAAAATGGCCTTCTGCTCATCGGTGTAGCCTCGCTTGTCCACTCCCAGCTATCGTTTTTGAGGTATTGAAGATTAAAAAAGTCTGTGTGGTTGAGGGGCATCTGTCGGTCGGCTTCGAGGCTATCTACCAGTGCCAGTACCGCCGTGCGCTGAAAAGGCTTCATTGCCACGTGATACGCCTCCGAAAGGCGATTTCGCTTGACTTCATAACGGTCTATGAGGTGATAATAGTCGTCGTTGAGCGGCACAAACGGTGCCTGTGCTACCACGTTTTCGAGCATACAACAAACCCCCAAAATTGTCAAAAGTAAAAATCTCATAGATTGCCAATGTATGAATGTAACCCACTATCCGTTATTTTTGTCGCTTCAAAGTTAATCCAATATTATTTTGAGTAAATCTCCTTCCGTTTATTTCCCCAATCTCAATGGTGTACGCTTCATAGCCGCCTTTTCGGTGATGATACACCACATTGAGCAAGTCAAAGAAGTGTTCAAAGTTCCGCATTTTTACGATAACCACCTCATTAAAAACATGGGAAAATTGGGGGTGGACTTATTTTTTGTGCTAAGTGGCTTTTTGATTACCTATCTTTTGCTCCACGAAAAGGGCCGTTTGGGGCGCATCAATACCCGTGATTTTTATATTAGACGTATTTTACGGATTTGGCCTCTTTATTTTTTGATTGTGCTGTTGGCCTTTTTTATTTTTCCTCAAATTCCCTTTTTTGTGGCGCCCAACAATGAGATTTCTTTCATGCAACACCGTGTTTACGAGCGGCTTTCGTTGTTTTTGGTGGTCTTGCCCAACCTCGGCTTTATCCTCTACGACGCGCCCTATTTGGCCGCCCAAACGTGGTCTATTGGCGTAGAAGAGCAGTTTTATTACCTCTGGCCGTGGATTGTCAAAGATTTCAGTTGGAAACGACTGCTTATTACGGTGCTTATTTTTACGTTGGCAACGGTGGGCGTTTTTTACTTTTATTACCATTGGGTGGGCAATACCAACTATGCAAATAACGTGCCTGAAATTGTCCGCTTTTTTTTCAGTCAGTTTCGTATTCTTACGCTGATGACCGGTGGCGCGTGTGCGATGTTGGTGTATTTCAACAAAGACAAAATCCTCACCGTTCTCTTCCGCCGCGAAGTACAGTGGCTTGTTTACAGCACGTTGGTGATTTTGCTGGCGGTAGGTTTCCACCCAAAAGGCTTCAATTTGGAGTTTTATGGCCTTTTTTTCGGGTACTTTATCCTAAACCTTTCGAGCAATCCGCGCTCTGTGGTCAATCTCGAATACCGTTGGATTTCGTACCTTGGTAAAATCTCCTACGGCATTTATATTTATCAAACGGCTTTTATCGTGTGCAGTGTGCATCTGATACGGTGGGTGTTTGGTCAAAATCTTCCTTCTTGGCAGTTCAATCTGCTATTGTATCCGTTGGCTATTTTGCTCACCGTGGGGATTTCGGCCTTGTCTTACCAATATTTTGAAAAGCCGTTTTTGCGCTTCAAAGAGCGATTTAGCGTTCACTGACGCTGAGTTTGTGGTGATTTATCCTTTGTTTTTGCGGTTTTACTCCTTTGTTGTGACGGCTCGTCGGTATGTACGTGTGGGTCTCTCAAAACACCCCTACCTTTGACCCATCAAAACCGCCAAACAAAGCAAAATTTCAAAACCATGAACACTACAACCACTTCTGCCGCCAACGAACCCAAAGACGAATTTCTGATGAAAATAGCCCAAAAGCGGGTTGGATTTCAGAAACACGCCATCGTTTATTTGATTGTCTGTACCGTTATTTCGATACTTTGTTTGGTATCGGGCGGACCTGTCCCGTTCAGTTTGTGGGTAGGATGGGGCATCGGCCTTGGTTTTCACGGATTGGGGGCTTACCTCTACTTCGATGAAAGAGCCGCTGCCGAAAGAGAATACGAGAGATTGTTGAAAGAGAAGCGTTAGACCTCAAACAAAAATCCTTTTTCGAGGAGTTCGTGATAGGTTTTTTCGTCAAATCGAAAATAGAAGGCACCTCTTCGTGATGTGCCTTTT
>JALOLW010000558.1 GCA_025455795.1 Spirosomataceae bacterium | reverse complement strand
TTTGACCAAAATTCGCTGGATAATGCCCCCGATTTTGAACGATAGCCGCGCCTCGTCGGTGCTGGCCACCAGCCCCGAAGCCGCGATTTCTTCCGAGCGTATTGTTTGCTCTACTTTGGCCAACTGTACGGGCGTGATGGTTTCGTCCAAAGAGACTGCTTTTTCGGTTTTGGTATCGTCGGTTTTGTTACAGGCTGTGAGTAGCAAAGCGATGACTATCGCTGAAAGAATACTATTTTTCATTGCTGAATTTGTTTTATATTTGTCAAAAAGATTCTCCTTGTTTGCGTCTGGGACGCGAACACTCGAGCAGTGCGTTATAAACGCACTGTTACTGCGCTACTACTTTTTCCAACATACTTTGTTTCATCAACACATCGTACTGCGCCAAAGTAGCTTGCAATTGCGCCGAGGTAACTTCGTTTTGCGCTTTGAGCCATTCGATAAACAACACGTTGCCGTTGCGGTAGCGACTCTCTATCACCTTAAAATATGCCTCGGCTTTGGTTTGCGCGTCGGCGTAGAGTTGAAGGCTTTCGCGAGCAGCTTGTAGTTCCAAAAACGCCTGCGTTACCTGCATTTCAATCTGCCGTTCTACTTCACTTTTCTTTACTTTGAGCAGTTCAGTCTGAATTTTGGCCTGTTGAATTTTCGACTTTCGCTCGTAGCCCTTGAACAGATCCCACGACAACCCAAATTGCGTAATCAAATATGCTTGGTTTTGAAAAGTGTAGCCAAAGCCCTGAAAACCAGCATTTCCGCCCACAAACACACTTGGCTTTTTGGCGGCTTGCTGCTGCAGTACCACGGCACTTTTGGCTACTTCGAGCGACTTGTCGAGTTGGGTCAGTTCTTGCCTGGTTTGCAGCGCAGTAGCCGCAAGCGACGACAACGACGAAGGAACTGCCCGAGCCGTTTTAACCAACAGACTGTCTTCCATGATAGCCGCGTTGAAATCGCGGTTAATCAAAAAATTGAAGTAAGACTGCGCTACGTTTCGGTTTTTTTTCATCACCATCACTTGTTGGTTCAATTTGCTCACTTCGTAGTCGGCGGCATAGACCACGTCTTTGGTGAGTACGTTGTTATTGACCAATTTTTGATTGAGCCGTACCAATTCTGCCAGCGTTTGGCGGGCGTTGTCATACACTTTGAGGGCTTGACCCGTTTGGAGATATTGGTAGTAAGCCGCTTCTATTTGGTGCCGCAACTCATTTTCTACTACCTTTTTCTTGGCTTCTTGAATGCCAATCATCTGCTTCTGAATCAGGTAGTTGTATTTTATTTGGGGGTCGTAGATGGCGTATTGAAAAGCCACTTTGGTATCGTGGAAGTTGTTGGGCGCGAGCAGTTCATCCACGTTAGAAATCTGCGGAAAGGCACTGGTTTTCGTGATTTGGTTGAGCGTCGAATAGACGGGATTGAGCAAGTCACCCAC
Source organism: Spirosomataceae bacterium (assembly GCA_025455795.1). Taxonomy (GTDB): domain Bacteria; phylum Bacteroidota; class Bacteroidia; order Cytophagales; family Spirosomataceae; genus Runella. Next base: position 1,855 of record JALOLW010000558.1, on the reverse strand, counting down.
GGGAAACTGCAACCGCCGCCCGCCCGCCGCGAGGCTGTACGTGGGGGCAAACGTAACCCGTGGATAAAACAACGCCCGTGCCTGATTGATGCTTTCGAGGGCTTTTTCAAGCTCCAAATTTTCTTGTTTGAGTGCCAAGCTATTCTGAAGCCCCTCTTGGATGTACGTTTCCAAAATACCAACGCCTCCTTGTCCCCGAAGGGGGGATATAATACTTACAGAAAATAAGATAACAACTGTAAGAAAATGATTACTTTTTGTCTTGCTCATAAGTTTTTGATTTTCAACAAATTATCGCTACAAAACTCATCAATCCTTCCACCATTTTTCAGTCCTCCCGCCAAGGGTTAGGGGGCCTCCTATCTTTGGTGTCAGCACGGGCAGGTTTAGTTCGGCGGCTTTTTTGGTAACCCGTTCAATGGGCTCGCGCCAACCATGCAAACCCAGCGTAAATTTACCCCAATGAACAGGCATCAAAGCCTTGGCTTTCAGTTCGATAGCAGCGATGGCGGTTTCTTCGGGTGTGGTATGGATGTAGTACCACATATCGTTGTATTGGCCACATTCCAAAATCGCCAAATCAAAGGGGCCATGTTTCTCGCCAATGGTTTTAAAGTGGGTATCGTAGCCCGAATCGCCACCCAAAAAGAAACTGTGCGTGGGTGTTTTTAGCACAAACGACGACCAAAAGGTTTGGTTACGTGTAGCCCCAGCGTTTGAGGTGCGAGCCTACGCCCAGCGACGTAATGACGTGCTTGACACGTGGTTGGAGTGCCTTCACGGTTTTGTAGTCGAGGTGATCGTAGTGGTCGTGCGAGATGAGTAGCACGTCAATATCGGGCATATCCTCCGCTTGGTACTCGTTGGTGCCGTCGTAGCTTTTGCCAAAAAACGACACGGGCGAAGCGTATCCACTCAGCACAGGGTCTATCAAAATGTTCTTGCCGTTGGTACGAAGCAAATAAGACGAGTGACCCAACCAGACGATTTGTGGGGCATCATCAGAAAGCGTTCTTAAATCGGTTTTTACACTCGGAATCGCCTTGGAGGGTTCTTTGTCTTCTACTTTTTTGAGATAGGCTTTTAGAATATCCCAGTAGTTATATCCTTCTTTCAGTTCGGGCGTAAGGCTCAGATTTTCAAATTGCCCATTTTTGTACTGTTTCGATTTTTTGATGCGCTCCCAATCTGCTCCCTCGGGGTTTTGTCCAAAGACCTCGGTTTGGAGAAAGGCATAAATGCTTAAACCGACAGTAGCAAGAATAATTAATATAATCATGGCTGTTTTCATCTTTTTTTATTTCAACCACCCCAAATGTGTATGCTTAAACGCATCTTCGTATTTCAGTCCGTAGCCCGCTATCCTATCCATGGCCGAATGGGCAAACAAGATGATACCGATGAGTTGAATCGTTTGATTTTGAAGATAATAGCCCAAAATAAAGACGGTAATGCCGAGTAGTTTGTGATGGAAAAAGTTGTAGCAATATGCCCCAATTTGCGGATTGACCAAATACCCAATCATGCTCAAATCGGGCAATAAAATGAGGGCAGGAAACCACCACCAGGCAAAATCCAAGCGACTAAATAAAAATATCCCCAATCCAAATTGGGCGACTTCTTCGAGTTTGAGTAAATTGTTCATTTCGCTGTTTTTGGTTACAATAGATTGATAATCAACATTAAAACACTAACTCCTAAACACAGCGGACCATAAGTATTGGGTGTCCATTCTTCCAAAGTCGGTGTGTTTTATTTTCTTAATTTTACAATGGCTGTTAAAATTGATATGTTTTGGGAATAGCTAACCCTCCAAAAAAATGCGTCATACCTACCAAAATCAGTGCTGCCGTCA
>JALOLW010000154.1 GCA_025455795.1 Spirosomataceae bacterium | reverse complement strand
TTGGGCGTGAAGTGAATATCGGCAATGAGCGGTACGTCGTAGCCCCGCGCCCGCAAACCTTTGCGAATATTCTCCAGGTTTTGGGCTTCTTTGACGCTCGGCGCGGTGATACGGACATACTCACAACCCGACTCCACCATCCTAATCACCTGTTCGATAGAGCCTTGCGTATCCATCGTATCCACGGTGGTCATGGATTGAATCCGAATAGGAAAGTCAGAACCCATCGGTACGTCACCGATATTGACCGTGATGGTCTTGCGACGCGAATAGGCCGTGAGGGAGTTGCAGTATTGGAAAGATTGGATAGCGTCTTCCAGCGAAACGGTATCGTTGATTGTCGTTAGCATCAAACAAATGAATTGGTTTTAACAGCAAAAGAAACTGGTAGGTACTGGTGGCACGACTTCAAGTCGTGCCACCAGTCTCCTGCTACGATTTATAATCGTGCCACCAGTACCCACCAGCGCAAATTTACTGATAAAACCCCAATCGCGGCGAGAATGTTTCTATTTTGCCAACAACCACCTGGCTACGTCTTTGGCGGCGGCGAAGTTTTCATACACTATCGGAATGCGGCGTCCGTCGGTGTATTCGTTATAAAACCACGGGTCGCCTACGGCCAACACGCGCCCTTTGCCCACTTTGACCGTCGCCACGATGACCTGCCCCTTGTGGTTGAGAACCGCCTGCACTGAAGGCTGGATTTGGAGCGGCGACAACTCCTTGATATAGACGGCTTTGGTGTTTTTGAAAACGGGATTGTTGGCTTCTACATCAATACGCCCTTGCTCCCATTGCGTACCTTGTACCATATTGATATTTTGGGGCAAAAATTGCAATCCAAACCGTTGCGCCAATTGGTTGAAACGCGGGTGTTCGCAGTTGGCGGTATCGTTGGCCATGAGCATCAATGTCCCCCCTGCTTTGACCCAAGTTTCGATTTGAGCAATGTCGGCCTCCTGAATAAAATTAGGCGACGCCGTTTCTTTTTTGGTGTCGGGGTCCACGATGATGTACACGTCTATTCCTTTGAGGTTTTGGGCGGTGGGGGCGGCTTTGATAGCCGTGGTTGTCGCGCCCAAATCCCTAAAAATAGTACCCAAAAAATAAAAGCCCGAATGGAGTTGGTCTTCCCACGTGTAGTGAAACTGCTCCTGCTGACCGTTCAGATCTTTGCGAAATTCCCGATTGAAGAAATAATCAGTAGCGACCACCTTGCCGCGTCCCGTTTGATTTTCGGCGGCAATTTCCATTTCTACACTGGCAAAAATAAACGGCCCTACGCCTTTGAGGTCGTTCTTTTTGATAGGTTCGCTGAGGTAATACTCGTAGCTACCGTCGCGGTAAGGTGTGCCGCCGAGGCCGCCCACGCTCACGGTTTTTTCGAGACTGATGGTTCCGTTGGGTTCTTGGGTTACAAATTCTTTTAAAATGCCAGCGTAGCCTTTTTGGGCGTTGGTCAAAAACTTTTTATCCAAATAGCCCATCCGTACCCCTTTGGCAAGCGCATAGACAAACATACAAGAAGCCGAGGCTTCCAAGTAGTTGCCCTTGCGCGCGCCCTGTGAAGTCATCTGGTACCACACTCCCGAAGACGCGTCTTGGTATTTGACCAACGCGGGCGCGAGGCGTTGGAGGTATTGAACCAACTGCGGCCTTTGTGCGTGATTTTGGGGGAAATAATCCAACACATCCACCAACGCCATGGCATACCACCCAATGGCCCTGCTCCAAAAATGCGGCGACCGTCCTGTGGTTTTATCGGCCCATTGTTGGGTGCGGCTTTCGTCGTAGCCGTGATAAATCAGCCCCGTTTTGGGGTCCACGGCGTATTTTTCGATGAGCGCAAACTGCTTGGCAATGTCGTCGAAGTGTTGGGGATGATTAAAAATCAAACTGTACTCTGCCGAAAATGGCTCGGCCATAAACAACCCATCAAGCCACATCTGAAACGGATACCGCTGCTTGTGCCAGTAGCCACCCTCCTTGGTTTTCGGCTGATTTTCAAGTTGTTTCCAAAGTAAGTCGGCAGCTTTGCGGTATTTGTCTTTGTCGGGCTGGGTTTGTTGGGCAAGCATCAACAAAGCCCTGCCCGTGGGGATATTGTCCAAGTTGAAATCGTCGTAGCGGTAGGTGCGGATACTGCCATCTTTCTGCACGTAGCGGTCTATGTCTTTGCGGATGTACTCAAAATACGCGCCGTTGCCCGTGCGACGCCAAACTTTTTCGAGGGCTTTGAGGACGAGTCCCTGCTCGTAGTCCCAAGCCGCAGGGCGACCTTCTTTGACGGCAATAGAGTCTTTGTGCCAAGTCATCAGCGACTGCGCCATGCGCTCCGACCAGGGTTTTTGGGCAAAAGAAGAAGTGAGCGTCAGGCCCCACAAAACAACAAAGCAGAAGATGGGTTTCATATTTTGAGATTTACTTTTATTCAAGCTAATTTTACCACATATAGAGCACTCAAATTCGACAACTTTTAGGAAAGTCGTCGAATTTAATTCTAACAAGTTATGTCACACTCTATATAACAATATAAAGACGTACAAAACCCAAATTTCCCGACTGATGCTTAAAAAAGACCGTTTCAAAGCCCTTATTCAACATTTCTCTGAGAAGTTTCCTACGGCAGAAACCGAACTACACTATACCAATCCGTTTGAGTTGTTGGTGGCGGTGATTTTGTCGGCGCAGTGTACCGACAAGCGCGTCAACATGGTGACACCCGCGCTGTTTGAGCGTTTCCCCGATGCGCAATCCCTCGCCGATAGTACCGCCGACGAAGTATTTGGGTACATTCGGAGTATTTCGTATCCCAACAACAAAGCCAAACACCTAGTCGGCATGGCGCGGATGCTGTTGGAGAAGTTTGGGGGAGAAGTGCCGAGTACCATCGAAGAACTCCAACAAATGCCCGGCGTAGGCCGCAAGACGGCCAATGTCATCGCATCGGTGATTTACAACCAACCCGCTATGGCCGTGGATACGCACGTATTTCGGGTATCGCATCGGCTCGGATTGGTGTCCAAAAAAGCCACCACGCCGTTGGCGGTAGAGAAGGAACTGGTCAAATACATCCCCGACGAGGTGATTCCTGTGGCTCACCATTGGCTCATCCTGCACGGGCGTTATGTGTGCGTAGCGCGCAGCCCCCAATGCGATCGCTGCGAGCTGACGCACCTTTGTCAGTATTTTGAGAAAAACAGGCTGTAAAGCGATTTATAGAGTGCTATATAACCTATTTTTTACGGTTTATATCGCCAAATTTGGCAACTTTATGAAAAGTTGTCAAATCTCTTTGCTCTTGTCCACAGCCGTACAAAAAAATGTCCGAATGTGGACATTTTTTGATTTTTGACAAACCATAAACCCTTGATTTTTAAACAGTTTATGTGGTTGGCACGAGATTGGTAGTATCTTCACAAATCCGCTAATCTTTACTGCTATGGCACACATCGCTATACCTATTCCGACCCAGTTGGGCAAGCAGGACATTGAGATAGAAGTCACCATCAATGGTCAGAAGCAAGCCCTGCACTACCGCGTCGAGTTGTTTTATTGGGAAGACTGCGGCCTTCCGCAAATAGACCGCGCCGACTGCCTCAAACGCATCTTGGCTACCTACGACCAAGACTGGACGCTGTATTACATCGGTGCGCCTACCGACGATTTTGTGCCAATTACTTTTGTCAAAAAAGAGGATTTATGGCTTCAAAAAAGCCTCATGTTTTCCTAAAACTAAAAAAAACGCATACAGCCATGTTTCAAAATTACCTCAAAATTGCCCTTCGTAATCTTTGGAAAAACAAGCCCTATCTTTTCATCAATTTGCTGGGGCTTTCGGTGGCGTTTGGTGTGAGTACGTTGCTCATTCTGACTGCCTACGACCAACTTACTTTCGATACGTTCCATACCCAAAATGGCCCCGTGTATCGGGTCTATGAAAAGGTAGTTCGTGCGGAGAGTGTAGAGTACGGCAACTCTATGCCACTCCCGATGGCCCCTTCCCTCAAAGCCGATATGCCCGACGTAAAGCACATCGCGCGGGTACTCGACGGCGGCGCGCAAATCCTCAAAGACGGCAAACTCATCAATCAAGGCATCGTTTATACCGACCCAGACTATTTCAAAGTGTTTGGGTTCAAACTCCTCAAAGGCAACGCCAACAGCGTTTTGGGCGAGTTGAGCAATGTGGTCTTGCGCGAGGACGTGGCCGAAAAACTCTTTGGCAATGAAGATCCAATGGGCAAAACTATCATCTTGAGCTATGGCGCCCAAAACCACAGCTACATCGTATCGGGGATTGTGGAGAAAGGCCCCGACAATCAAAGTGTGGAAAACGATGTACTGGTACGTATCGAAAATTACAGCGATTATGCCGACCAAAAAGACCGCTGGGATGCGAGTCAGCATCAGTTATACCTCAAACTACACGACAATGTGGCACAGGCGACTTTTGAACGAAAACTCAAAGCCTTTACCAAAAAATATGAACTCGGGGCTATCAAACAACTCATCAAAGAAGGCGCAAAACCCGATGAACGCGGCGAGGTGCTGAGTACGCGCGTGATGAATTTGCCAGAGGCTTATTTTGATAACAACGTGGGCGGACGGCGTTCTATCAATCGCCTCTACCCTATTATGCTGTTGGTCATTGCGGGGGTGATTTTGCTCATTGCCACCATCAACTTTATCAATTTGTCCATTGCCAAGTCGTTTGCTCGGGCCAAAGAAGTGGGGATGCGTAAAGCCCTCGGTGCGCTCAAAGAACAAGTGATAGGGCAGTTTTGGGGCGAAGCCTTGCTGATTTGTGTACTGGCTTTTGGTTTAGGACTTCTGCTCACGTACCTGCTTCTGCCGCAATACAATGCCATGTTTAAAAGTGTCCTCACGTTGTCGGCTTTGACCAAGCCCACCATTGCTTTGTCATTATTGGCGGCGTTTGGGGTGGTGGCGTTGCTGGCGGGTGGTTATCCAGCATGGGCAGTGGCGAGATTCAATACCATCGAAGTACTCAAAGGCAAAGTCAAAGTGAGCAGTCGGTCGGGGGGAATACGTAACACGCTGATTGTGTTTCAGTTTACGATGGCGGTGTTGCTGATGGCGTGTACGATTATCGTCTGGACACAAATGCGGTACCTCCGCCAAAAACCGCTCGGCTTTGACGTGGCGCAGGTATATAGTGTCCCCGTGGGAAGTGAAATAGAAGGCCGCAAAATGCTCCAATTTTTTCGTACGCGCTTGGCCAATCAACCTCGTATTTTGAGCATGACAGGCTCAGACTTCAACCTCGGACGCGGCAAAGACGGTTCGGCGGGCAAGTCAGTATTGGGCTTTCAGATGGGCGACCGCTCAATTCAGACCAACATGCGTACTGGCGACTACGATTACGTCAAAACCCTCGGTCTCAAACTCATCGCAGGCCGAGAGTTTTCGCCTGAATACGCCACCGATACCACGCAGGCGGTCATTATCAACGAGACCATGGCCAAACAACTCAACGTCAAAGACCCAATCGGGGTTACCCTCAACACCGACGGCAACCCCAAAGTGATAGGGGTAGTGAAAGATTTTCATTTTGAGTCGTTGCACCGTGGGATTGAATCCATGACTGTTTTTATGAAAGGTTTTGGCGTGTTTTATATTTTTGTCAAAATCGCCCCCGACCACACCGACGAAACCATCGCTTTGTTGGAAAAAACCTACAACGAAATCGCTCCGAAATCAGAATTCAACGGCTCATTTTTGGACGAAAACTTAGAGAATCAATACCAACGCGAGCAACGCCTCTCTAAAATGTTTTTTAGCGGAGCGACGTTGGCCATTATCCTTTCTTGTTTGGGATTGTTTGCCATCGCGCTCATGGTGATTGGACAGCGTACCAAAGAAATCGGCATTCGCAAAGCCCTGGGTGCGAGCGTGTTTAGCATCACAGCGTTGCTTTCCAAAGACTTTCTCAAAATGGTTTTGGTGGCCATCGTACTGGCCTCCCCTCTGGCTTGGTGGGCCATGGACAAGTGGTTGGCCGATTTTGCCTACCGTACTCCGATTCACTGGTGGGTGTTTGTGGTCACGGCTATTTTGGCGGTGATGATAGCCCTTCTGACGGTGAGTTTTCAGGCCATTCGGGCAGCCTTGATGAACCCCACGCGCTCCCTTCGCACGGAGTAAAACCAATGCTATTTACAAGACAAAAGGCGCGGGAGTTTCCCGCGCCTTTTGTCTTATAAATAGTACAGCGTATTTAGTTTATAGTATTGAGACAAAAAATACAAAAGTAAAGCATTAAAGATGAGTGTATTATTTAATTCTCAATACACAATACTATTTTCTCAATACTACTTAAACGAAATATCAAATGGAAAATTCTTGTCAGATTTACTTGTTGAGATTGCTGGCGTTGCGGCTGTACAAGAAATACACCACCAAGCCCACCACGAGCCAACCCATAGCGAGTTTTTGGGCCAAACCATCCAACAGCAAAATCAGACCAACGTTGGTAATAATGCCAAGTGGGGCCACCAAATAAAGCGCGGGGGCTTTGAACGACCGCTCCATGTTAGGCTCGCGCTGACGCAACAGCAGCACTGCCAAACACACCATGGCGAAGGCAAAGAGCGTACCGAAACTCGTCATGTCGCTCAGTACTCCGATGGGCGTAAAAGCCGCAATGACCGACACCAACGTTCCGACCAAAATGGTGCTTTTCCACGGAGTACGGAAAGTAGGGTGAACTTCGCTAAAAAACTTAGGCAACAAACCATCTTTGGCCATCCCCAAGAAGACGCGCGTTTGGCCGAGCATCATCACGAGCATCACCGAAATCAAGCCCGCCGTGGCCGCTGCCGTGATGATAAACACCGCCCAGGGCATTCCTGCTTTGTCGAAAGCAAAAGCCACGGGTGCTTTGAGAGCATCGCCTGTGATTTCTTTGTAATTGATCATTCCTGTCAATACCAACGACACCAACACGTACAAAACCGTACAAAGCAACAAGGAGGTGATAATCGCAAAAGGCATGTCTTTGCGAGGATTGATGGCCTCGCCCGCTTGGGTCGAAACGGCGTCAAAACCGATGTATGCAAAGAAAATAGCCGCCGCTCCGCTGAAAATACCCTTCCAACCGTAGGCTTCTTTCATCTCGCCGCCCGTGTGTTCTACCATCGTAGGCTCAGGAATAAACGGCTCCCAGTTGGCAGGCATGACCGCCGTAGCACCTACGATAATGACGAACAGAATCGCCGCTACTTTCAAAATCACGATGATGTTGTTGGCACTTGCGGCTTCTTTGATGCCTTTGACCAAGATGTACGTGACCAACCATGTCACCAAAAACGCGGGGAGATTGATTCCCCAGCCCACGTGCGCGAGGCCGTTGGCTTCGGCGTAGCTGGACGCAGAAAAAGGGTCATTGCGAAGATAATACGGTATCTCTACGCCAAACAAGTGCAGGAGTTTGTTGAAATACCCCGACCAACTCACGGCTACCGTCATAGCACCCATGGCGTATTCGAGTATCAGCCCCCAACCGATAATCCACGCAAAAAACTCGCCAATCGTACCGTAGGCGTAGGCGTAAGCGGAACCTTCGACGGGCAGCAGTGCCGCAAACTCGGCGTAGCAAAGGGCGGCAAAAATACAGCCAATCCCCGCTACCACAAACGACAGTGCCAATGCTGGCCCCGCGTGGTAGTGGGCCGCCGTACCCGTCAGTACAAAAATACCACCGCCGATAATGGCCCCGATACCGATGGCCGTCAAGCTCCATTTGCCCAGCACGCGCTTGAGTTGGCTGTTTTTCATATCGGCTTCGTACGCCGACATGGGCTTTTTTCTCCATATACTTGTATCCATAAAAAACGTTGGTTTGGTTTTGATTTGAAAAAACGGTGAAAAATACGTCCTTATTCGAGCGTTACCAAATTATTGTTGGTAAAAGTTAGGGAAAGGGCTGTTTCACGTTTTTTTAGGTTTGTGAATATGTCCCAAAATTATCTTCGCTATTTCTCCACCGTTTGGCTTACTTGGTATCCGATGCGTTGGGCCAAGGTTTTGACTTTTGCGCCGCTTGCAATCGCAAAGGGCTTCGTATAAACCTCCCACCGTTTTGGCTCGACGCCATCTGTACCGATGATTTTGTAGGCAATAGAAGCCCCCTCGGTGGTACAGCTGATACTAACTTTGTCGGAAGTTTTGGTCACAACGGGGTCGGTGGTTTGAGGAGGCTTATTGGCGCCGTTCCACATTTGCTTCACGAGTTCTTTTTCGGGTACCGCGCCTAGGTCAGGGACGGTTTTTTGCCAATCTCGAAACACCTTGCGAAAACGCGCCAATTCTTTGGCGTACCGTGGGTCATTGGCGAGGTTGTGGATTTGGTGCGGGTCGGCTTGGATGTCATAAAATTCTTCTTGGGGCTTTGTGGGCAAAAACCACTGCATCTGAACTTCGTTGAGTTGGCCCGCGTCGCGCAGGCGCAGGATGTCGCGCATGGAGGCTTGTTGTTTACGAAAAGCAATGTCCATGTATTTGGGTTTGTTCAACTCAAAATTATAGACATACTGATAGCGACCATCGTGAACAGAGCGCACTCTATCGTACTCCGAATCAAGCCTGTCGCGGGCCGCAAAGACGTATTT
>JALOLW010000153.1 GCA_025455795.1 Spirosomataceae bacterium | reverse complement strand
TTTTTGCTCGTAAAAACTTTTTTGGCCAAATTTTTGTAGAAACTAACGATAATTAGTATTTTTCGCACAAAACGTGTATTCACCAACCAATTTTTATATCTTATTGAATGGCTCAACAACAACGCCGACCGTATCAACGCCAACCGCAAAGACAAGAAGAACCTTATCGTATTAACGAGCGCATCCGCATCCCACAAGTACGCTTGGTGGGTGACAACGTGGAGCAAGGTATTTTTGAAACCTCCCAAGCACTTCGCATGGCCCAAGAACAGGGACTGGACTTGGTAGAAATCTCCCCCAATGCCCAACCGCCTGTTTGTAAGGTCATTGACTACTCAAAGTTTAAGTACGAACAGAAGAAAAAGCAAAAAGAAATCAAAGCCAACGCCCAAAAAGTGGTTTTGAAGGAAATTCGCTTTAGCCCTACTACCGACGACCACGACTACAATTTTAAGCTCAAACACGCCCAAAACTTCCTCAAAGAAGGAGCCAAAGTAAAGGCTTACGTGCAGTTTTCGGGTCGTGAGATTGTGTTCAAAGACCAAGGATTCAAACTGCTCGCTAAGTTTGCGAAAGACTTGGAAGAGCTTGGAAAAGTAGAACTCGAACCCAAACTCGAAGGCAAACGCATGAGCATGATTTTGACTCCGAAAGCGGTCAAAAAATAAAGGCAGAAATGCGTGAATGTTTATTCATGTACTCACTCAATTTAAAAAAAGCTATTTGAAACGCTATCTTTGTGGCATTCAAATAGCTTTTTTGTTGGTAAAAATATGCCCATCATCCTCATCGAAGAACAAGGCCCGCGCGACGGCTTTCAGGTAGAAAAAAAGCCGATTCCGACCGAAATGAAGGTGCGGTACGTTGAAGCATTGGTCGAAGCGGGACTGCAGCGCATCCAAATCACGTCGTTTGTACATCCAAAATTTGTTCCCCAAATGGCCGATGCTGAGGAAGTCTGCTCGCACGTCAAAAAACAAGATGGGGTGCTGTATAGTGGCTTGGTCCTCAATGCCAAAGGCGTAGAACGCGCAGTACGAGCGGGCCTCAACCACGTGGCGGCTTCGATTTCGGCAAGCGATACCCACAGCCGCAAAAACGCCAACAAGTCGCTCGAAGAAGCGCAGACGGAGTTTGAAGAAATGCTCCGCGTGGCCAAAGCCGAGGGACTTCGCGTGCGCGGAGGCGTGCAGTGCGCGTTTGGGTGCAGGTACGAAGGCAAAATCTCCGAAAAAGTTGTCTTAGAATTGGCCAAACGTCATTTGGACTTGGGCGTAGATGAAATCGCCCTCGCCGACTCGACGGGAATGGGCAACCCCGACGCCATCAAGCGCGTGATGACACAAGTGGTGCAGTGGGCCGATGGCCGCCCCGTCGCGCTTCACCTGCACGACACCGAGGGCAAGGGCATGGCCAATATGCTCGCGGGCATCGAAGCGGGCGTTACGATTTTCGACACCGCCTTTGGAGGCTTGGGAGGCTGTCCGTTTATCAAAGGTGCTACGGGCAACATCGCCACCGAAGACGCGGCCAATATGCTCCACCAAATGGGCGTTCAGACGGGGATTGACCTCCGTAGAGTGGCGGCTTTGTCGCAAGAAATGGAAACGTTTCTGGAACGTAAACTGCCGGGCCGCATGAAAGATGTATTACAGATGGATTTAGCAATGATTTAACAACCCAATATCAATGAAAACTACTTTACTAACGGGTGCTTCTAAGGGCATCGGCAAAGAATTGGCGATTCAACTGGCCCAAGCAGGCCACAATCTCGGCCTCGTGGCGCGCAGCGAAGCCGAACTCAACGACGTAAAAGCCCAAGTGGAAGCCACGGGGGCGCGTTGCCTTACGTTTGTGGGCAACGTAGCCGACGAAACCCTCGCCAATCATGCCGTGGCTCAAATGGACGCTACTTTTGGCAGCATTGACTACCTTATCAACAACGCGGGCTACGGGGTTTTTGGCCCCACCGAAAGTTACTCCGCCGAGCAGTGGTCAGATTTGTACGATACCAATGTCAAAGGAACGTTTTTATTTTGCAAGGCCGTCCTGCCCGTGATGAAAGCGGCGGGCAAAGGACATATCATCAACATTGCCTCCGACGTAGCCAAGCGGGTGTTTGACGGCGGCGCGTTGTACTGCTCGTCCAAATTCGCCCAAGATGCGTTTTCGGCGGCCTTGCGCAAAGAAGTTCGCAAAGACGGTATCAAAGTGTCGGTGGTCTATTCGGGACTGGTGGACACGATGTTTCACGCCCGCCCGCAAGGCGACCCGCACCACGCCGATTGGCTCAAACCCCAAGACATGGCCGATAGCATCATGTACGTCATGAACCAACCCCCGCACGTGGTGATTGATGAGTTGATGATTCACCCGCTGAGTCAGGATTATTGATACCTTGTCGTCAGTTGCCACCAATTATTCCTAATCGTTTACCATGCTTTTTACTTCAATCCTGCTAATTGTCAGTGTTTTACTGATTATTTTATTGAGTTCAAAATATAAAATCAGCACCTTTTTTGTGTTGATTTTGGTAGCAATCGCGGCAGGTTTGGCGGCGGGTATGAGCGGAGAGGCGGTTGTCAAAGCACTCAAAACGGGCTTTGGCGAAACGATGGGGAAAGTAGGCTTGCTGATTATTTTGGGGGCGGCGTTGGGGATTTTGCTCGAAAAATCAAACGCCACCCTCAGCTTGGCCAATTATATTTTGCGTCAGACGGGTGAACGCTACGCGCCTTTGGCCATTATGTTGGTTGGGTTTTTGATTGGATTGCCCATTTTTTGCGATTCGGGCTTTATCGTTCTGATTGGCCTTACCCTCACGCTCGGCGAGCGAATGCCCTCGCAGCGACTTACGTTGGTGAGTACATTGGCTACCTCGTTGTTTGGGGTACATTGCTTAGTACCGCCACATCCGGGCATTACGGCGGCGGCGAGTACGCTTGACGTGGACTTGGGCAAAGCCATGCTTCTCGGGGCTACGTTGGCGGTGCCAGCTACGTTGGTGGCGTTTTTGTGGAGTCTCCGCAATTCTTCTTCTCAGCCGACGCAAACGACGCAAAAATTACCCGAACCACCTCCCGTCGAAAAACTTCCCGCTCCCTTTCGGGCGTTTCTGCCTATTATCGTTCCCATCGCGTTGATAGCTCTCAAATCTGTCGTATCGCTGTACCCTGACAGCGTGGGGGAGTTCTGGCTCAAACTCATCAAATTTTTGGGCGAACCTGCCGCCGCTTTGCTGGTAGGCATCGGACTGGCGATACCGCTTTTTGCGCAAATTCAGAAGAAAGTCATCAACGAAATACTGGAAGATGCCATCGAAAAAGCGGGGCCAATTTTGGCGGTCATTGCTGCCGGAGGCGCCTTTGGTGAAATCATCAAACTCCTCGACCTGGGCAAGGTCTATGGCGAAGTGCTTCGCGGCGGTCAGTTGGGGCTGTTGGTGCCGTTTTTATTGGCTACGATTTTCAAAACCGCCCAGGGGTCTTCTACCGTAGCGGCTATTTCGGCGGCTTCGATATGCGCGCCGTTGTTAGGCGCGTTGGGCCTCGACTCCGAGTGGGGGCGTTTGCTTGCCCTGTCGGCGATTGGGGCGGGTTCAATGGTCGTTTCGCACGCCAACGACGCCTATTTTTGGGTCATTGCGCGTTTTGGCAAACTCGAAGTTTCCACGACGCTTCGCACGTTTACGCCCGCTTCGCTTCTCATGGGACTCACCACGCTCCTGTGCCTGTATTTAGTCAAATGGTGGGCGATGTAGCCACTCGCGTGAGACTCAGACCCACTTGCTCACAAAAGCATTGAAAGCCTCTTTGTACTGCTCACTCACGGGGATAGTGACCGTACCGATTTGGATGCTGTTACGCATCAGACTGTTGATTTTTTCCAACGACACAATGTACGACCGGTGTACCCGCATAAACCGCTTGGCGGGAAGTTTTTCTTCCAACGCTTTGAGGCTCGTCAGTGACAAAATCGGTTTTGTGCTGCCCTGCACATAGACTTTTACGTAGTCTTTGAGCCCTTCAATGTAGAGAATATCCTTGAACGCCACCCGCACCAACTGATACTCCACCTTCAAAAACAACGACTCTTCTTCAGGTTCGGGGGCGGCTACGGCTACTGGGGTAGCGGTGCGTTGGAACATTTCGTAATAAGTCTTGGCTTTGGTAGCCGCCCGCAAAAACTCCTCGTAGTTGAAAGGTTTGAGGAGGTAGTCGAGGGCATCTACTTTATAGCCTTCGATGGCGAAGTTGTTGAACGCCGTCGTGAAAATAATGCGCGGCCCTGTGCCGTTTTGCTGACTTTGGTTGAGTACCCGCGCCAGTTCAATTCCCGTCAAATCGGGCATTTGAATGTCCAAAAAAATTACATCAACTTGTTGGCTATGAAGTGCTTGTAAGGCTTCTACGGCACTCAGGTATTTGCCTGTCAAGTGCAGGAATGGGGTTTTTTCGATAAACAAACTGACCAAACCCAACGCGAGGGGTTCGTCGTCAACGGCGATGCAGTTAAGTTTCATTTTCAGCGGCAATAACGTAAGATGGCGAATGGAGGGTGGAAGTAGCAGAAGACTCGACCTGAATCACAAGCGTGACCAAAAACTCTTCTTCGGGGGTTTTTTCGACGATAGTTAAGCGATACCGATTGGGGTACAACAAGTCCAACCGACGGCGTGTATTGACCAACCCGATGCCGTTGCTTTCTTCCAACGATTGACTTTGCGTGGGAAACAGCGTGTTGCGTACCTCGATGGTCAGCGACGGCGCGTTTTGTTGAATACGCACCACAATCCGACTCGGCTGGGTAGCACTCACACCGTGTTTGAAGGCATTTTCGAGAAAAGGCAACAGCAACATCGGCGCGATGGCTACGTCTTGGTAAGGTTGTGGTTTTTCAAAAGATACCTTCACTTTGTCGGTGAGCCGTAGCTGCATCAGTTGGATGTAGTCTTCCAAAAACGCCACCTCTTGACTCAACTGCACTGTACCCTCTTTGGTCTCGTACAGCACGTAGCGCATCATGCGCGAGAGTTTGTGCAGGGCTTCGCGCGCGGTGTCCACGTCTATCATGGTGAGCGCGTAGATATTGTTGAGGGTGTTGAAGAAAAAATGTGGATTGATTTGCGCTTTCAAAAACGACAGTTCCGAACTCAATTTTTCTTGCTCCAGTTGCTCCCGAATCTGCGCGTCGTTTTGCCACTTTTGAATCATGGTGATGCTCGTACTCGTTCCCAACGACAGCAACGAATACAAAAACGTAAACATATCAAAGCGGCGTTCATTGGGTTTGAAAGGCCGCCCGAGGGCTTTGTGCCAAAGCTCGGGCAGGTTGAGCCACGCCTCAATCCCCTGTATGGCCCAGTACACCGCTACCACCGCCGCCGCAATCGAAAGAAGGTATTCTAAGATACGGTTTTTGAACAGTAGTTTTGGCAATAAAACTTTGGCATTGAGGTAAAATATGGCCACAAGCAAACCGAGCAGCAACCATTGCTTCACCCAGTACTCATCAGGCATAGCGACCCGCCCCCCAAAAGGCGGCATCAATACCAGCCCTGCCACCAACGCCCACGTGACGAGATGAATCAGAAGGGGAATATTTTTTCGATTGGGATGAAGTATCATGTCGTTTATGAAGTCAAAACTAAAATCTCGGATGTTTACCCACAACAAAACTACAACAATCCTGTCCAAAAGGATTGAAAAGCTCCGTCTTCAATCGGCAGTTTGCCGAAATTTACCGATAGATTGTGCGGTTTTTATCCATCAATAACGTTTAAACCCTTAAAAATCAAGCAACAAACCCATTTGTCGGTCAAAAATCACGGTCAATCGGTAGAGGGGCTGTACTGGTCTATTGTGTTTTTTTGGAAAATAAAGTCGCCGTTGTTTTGTGTCATCAAAACGCACAAAAAAATGAAAACGATCATCACCTCTATCATCTTGACGTTGGGCCTGACAGCCGCCCACGCTCAATTCCCCGGCGGTCCTGGCGGTATGCCCAGCGGCGACGGCAACGGACGTAACCGTAACGCACAACCTCAACAGCCCACCCTCAACCTCGAAAGCACGGCCCCCAAAGGCAACGCCAAAATCACGGGCTTTATCGTGGACTCTGCCGCCACGCAGGCGGTGGAGTTTGCCAACATCGCCCTGTACAGCAAAACCACGGGCAAAGCCATTGACGGTACAATGGCCGACGAAAAAGGCAAGTTCACCCTCAAAAGCATCGCCGCAGGGGAGTACAAAATCTTGATTTCGTTTATTGGGTTCAAAGACAAAACCATTGACAACATCAAGCTCGCCAAAGGGCAGGAGTTGGAAGTGGGCGTGGTCAAACTCAACCCCAACGTACAAACCCTCAACGAAGTGGTAGTGACGGGCGAAAAATCGCTCATCGAAGAAAAGGTGGATAGAATGGTCTATAATGCCGACAAAGACCTCACCGCCCGTGGTGGCGATGCCGCCGACGTGTTGAAAAAAGTACCCATGCTGAGTGTGGATTTGGACGGTAACGTATCGCTGCGCGGTAGCCAAAACATCCGCGTTTTGATTAACAACAAACCCTCGACCATCGTGGCCAGCAGCATCGCCGACGCGCTCAAAATGATTCCCGCTGACTTGATTAAGTCGGTGGAGGTCATCACCGCACCCTCGGCCAAATACGACGCCGAAGGCTCGGCGGGGATTATCAACATCATCACCAAAAAGTCTTCCTTGCAAGGCTTGACCCTCAACGTGGATTCTGGTGTAGGCATCCGTGGCTCCAACTTGAGCCTCAACGGCAACTACCGCCAGGGCAAGTTGGGCGTGACCCTCGGTGGTTTTGGTCGGATGTTTTACAACAAAGCCGCCATGAGTTTGGACCAGACTACCCTCCAAAACGGCGCGTCGCTGCTCACCAAGCAAACCACCGACGCCTCCGACAACGGCCTTTTTGGACGCTATAACCTGGGTTTTGACTATGATTTGGGCAAAAGCCAAGCCCTCACGGCCAACGTCAGCTTTGGCACTCGCAACATGGTCAGAGCGCAAGACATGACCAGCAATTTGTTGAGAGACAATACGTTTTCTTCGACTTCCTACCGTGGCGTGACCACCAAAGACCTGTCCAACAACGTGGACATCAACCTCGACTATATCCGCACCTTCCCCAAAACACCCGGCAAAGAGTGGTCTATCTCGACCCAATACAGCCGCAGCAACCTCACCAACAATTTCAACGCCGACTTGTTGGATGCCAGCCGCGAACTGTTGAGCCGTCAGAAAAACCTAAATTTCAACCTCAACCAAGAGGCCACGATTCAGACCGACTACCAAACACCGATTAAAAAGAACCAAATGATTGAGTTTGGGGCCAAGACCATCATGCGCCAAGTAAACAGCGATTTTAGCTACCAAACTGCGGGCGCGACGGGCGTATTTGCCACCGATGTCCGCAATCCCGAAGGGTTTTTGAACTATAACCAAAACATCGTGGCGGGGTATTTGTCTTATACCTATTCGACCGCCAACAAATACACTTTCAAGGTAGGCTCACGCTACGAGTACACCACCATTGATGCCAAAGACCAAATCGGAACGATTGATATTCCGAGCTACGGAAGCCTCGTGCCAAGCATCAACGTTTCCAAAAACATCAAAGGCACAACCACCCTCAAAGCGGCCTACAACCGTCGGATTCAGCGGCCAGGTTTGCAGCAGTTGAACCCCAACTTCAACGCCGCCAACCCCTTCAATATCAGCATCGGAAACCCCAATTTGAAGCCTGAATTGACCGACAACTTTGAGGTGAGCCTTAGCACAAGCATCAAAAAAACGTACTTGAACGCCTCGGTATTTAGCCGCTCTACCAACAACAGCATCATGCGCCTGAGTGCGCCCTCCGACACCCTCGCGGGCGCGATTGTGACCACTTTTGAAAACATCGGCAGACAGCAAATAGTAGGGACAAACGTTTTTGCCAACGTCTTTATAACACCAAAGTGGACATTAAACGGTGGCATTGACCTCTATTACAGCTACTTGGAAGGCAAAGTGCAAGGGCGCGATGGCCTCTCGGTCAATACCAGCAATGCAGGCTGGGTAGTGGGTGGCCGCTTGATGTCGAGCTTGTCGCTCCAAAACGGTTGGGCCATGCAGCTTCACGGCGGCATGAGAGGCAACCAAGTGACGTTGCAGGGGATTCAGGGGAGTTTTTACATGTACTCTTTTGGGGTGAAAAAAGACTTTGCCAACAAAAAAGGCAGCGTGGGTTTGGCCGCCGAAAACTTTTTGGGAGGCATGACGATGAAGTCTTCTTCCAAAACACCTGTACTGAGCCAAACAATGGTCAATAATATTTACAATCAAAACGTTAAAGTGACGTTTAGTTACAAAATCGGGAAGATGAGCTTTGTCGCTCCCAAGAAGACCAAAGGTGTGAAAAACGACGACGTAAAAGAAGGCGGTGATAACAACTAACCCGCTTACAAAAAAGAGAAAAGTAGATAGATAGAGTAGTTAAACAAGCGGCGGGCTTTGCTCGCCGTTTGTTTTTTTGGTTCTTTATGATTTTACTTGATGCCACTAATTCACGAATGAAAATCGAATGATATTAGTGCATTCGTGGCATCAATAAAATACATTTATCAAGTAAT
>JALOLW010000152.1 GCA_025455795.1 Spirosomataceae bacterium | reverse complement strand
GATGGAACAAAAGATTAAAGTTTAAATGGAGAATTTGCATTAAATAAGTTGGAAAATTTACTCATTAAATTTTTCAACTTAGAGAAAAGTGATCATGAGTCTATTAAGAAATTTCTCCATAAACAAGAATACGGGACTCTGATTCATAAGAAAGACAAGGGTATAGAAGAAAAAAATGAATATTTAGATTTGCATGAATATTTGACAAATACAAAGTGGTATTTGTACTGTTATGGTGAAGAGTCATCAGGAGAAATGAATCACCAAGGCATCCGAAAAAATGTTATTACTTTCAAAAAAGGAGAGAGTAAAGATAAAAAATGGCCTATCGAGGTTCATACTAAAAGAAATAATACCGATGCTATTTATAAAGGTGTTTATGGTTTTAATGTAACAGAATTAGGCAGAATTTATCTCGAAACTTCGGGACTTGAGCTATACGAAGGAGATACTTTAAAAAAAGACGAACGTCATTTGAGGATAATGATTTACTTAGGCCAAAAACAAGGGAACTTAACCAATATTAAAATGGCTTTGGGTGTTTATTATAATGTTCGTTACCATGGGGCTTTACTTGCAGGTAGTGCTTTATTACTGAAGGAGGATACGCCAAAAGTGTATCAGGAATTCAGTGAAATAAAAACGCAATTAATTACTATCCGAGATAACCTATCAGATAAGGAGAAAGTTGTTTGGGATTTTTTTGAAGAGAGAAATTTGAATTATATTAAGATTCCTCATATTGATACTGATAGAGATAATTATGATATTAGTGCATTAAAATCAAAATTAGAAACTCTTAAGAAGGAAAAAAAAGAGATTGAAATTTGGTTAAAAAGGTATGATTTTTTTATCTCTATTCCTCTAAGTTACAACAAAGATAATGATACTTTTAAGAATAACCAATCTGTTGCACTCAAACTAAAAGAAGCTTTAATCAAAAACAACAAAGTCTATTTTGCAGGAAGTAAGATAGAAGAACAAGGGCCAAAAAAAGAACCAAAAGAAGTATATCACGATATAGATCAGTATAATGATTATCAAAGTGTTATAGCCAATGACACTATTTCTGCATTAGAAAGGAGTGAAGTATATATTTTAATTTTTCCAAGCAGAAAAGATTTGAAAAACATTAACACAATAAAAGTATCCTCTGCCATAACTGAACTGGGGATAGCGATGGGATTACGCAAGAAAGTAATTATTTTTCACCACGCCCACGAGAAAGAAAATTTACCAGCCAATATTGAACGATTAAATAGAGAAGGAAGGCTACTATTGATTCAATATAGTAACGATATTTTAAATGCATTTAATCAGAGGCAAGAAGATATTAAAAAACTGAAAGAAAGATAGTTACCTTCGACCCACTCCACCGCTACCTCAACCACGCCGACGCTCCACTCGTCTGGAACGCCATCATGAACTGGAACGCGCTGCGGTAGAGAACACCATAACCTCACACCGACACCACCGAACTGGGCCTTGCTCTTTAAGCGCGATGGTGTCGGTAAATACCTGCTCACAATGAGGCTTTTAAACTTGTTTCCAATACTGTATTTTCTGGCCGTTATTGAAAGTAGGGCGCAGTCTATTGACCAAACCGCCAACACGGTCGAAAAACGATTTATTCCGCCTACGGGGTTTCAACGTGTGGCATCTCCTGCCAACACTTATGCCCATTTTTTGCGCCAACTTCCCCTCAAACCTTGGGGAACGGAGGTGCGGTATTTTGATGGAAACATAAAACCCAACGATGCTATTTATGTATCGGTCATAGATTTGCCCATCGGCAAACGCGACTTACACCAGTGTGCCGACGCCGTGATGCGTTTGAGGGCAGCGTATTTGTATCACCAAAAAAAGTTTGACGAGATTCATTTCAACTTTTTGGCCGATGGTAAGCCCCGTTACTTCAAGACTTTTGCCAAAAGCGATTTTTCATATACTCGTTTTTGGAAGTACATGGAGTACGTCTTTGCTTCGGCCAATACCCGCTCGCTGCACGACGAGCTACGCGCCGTTGAGCTGTCTCAAATGCAAATTGGCGATGTATTCATTCAAAAAGGCGTACCTTTTGGCCACGCAGTTGTAGTAATTGACATGGCCGAAAATCCCAAAACAGGTCAAAAGGTCTATCTATTGGCTCAAAGCTACATGCCTGCCCAAGAACTACAAATACTGCAAAACAAGAATAACCCAAGCCTCAGCCCGTGGTATGAACTTAAAAATCAGACAATTTACACGCCAGAATGGACTTTTAAGCCCGCTGATTTGCGGAGGTTTTAAGGGGGCTTTTTTTTGTTTAATGTTTGTATCACCAAGCCTATTGGCACAAACTCACCTTTACCAAAAAGCGTACCCGACGCACATTCTGGCCACTACTCAAAACGCGATTGTTTGGCGTGATTCTACAAAAATGACCTACGACGATGGCCGTGTTAAAAATTTTTCTGATTTGCTCCAAATCGCTGATTTAGAAGACCAATTGGCGCAAAAATACCCCAGAAAGAGCGTTAACACACCTGCTTATCCAAACGATCCTGGTCGAATAAGACACCAGCCTTTTTTTGAAAAAATGTATGGTCGCACGGAGTCAGAAGTGAAGGCCAATTTGACCGAAATAATATGGCTGCGCAAAAGCCAGAAAAAGAGGTTGTTAGTTACCAAAATCAACGATGTAGATAAGCATTTACAGGCTGTCTCTGACGAGTTGGAGCAGTATCCTGCTTTGCTCAAATACGTTACCAATCCAGCAGGTACGTTCAAGTGGCGCACCATTGCGGGTACCGACCGCCTCAGTATGCACAGTTTTGGTATTGCCATAGACATCAATCTTGACTATTCGCACTATTGGCAGTGGGACTGCAAATGCAAAGAGGAAAGTCAAACACTTCGGTATCGAAACTTGATTCCTCGCCAAGTGGTTGAAATTTTTGAAAAACACGGTTTTATCTGGGGCGGCAAATGGTACCACTACGACACAATGCACTTTGAGTATCGGCCTGAATTATTGATGAGAGAATAGCAACTACCCCACGGTAGAATGCCATCATGAACTGGAACGCGCTGCGGAAAAAAAGCCTTGCCCCTGCACGGAGACACACATGCAGGGGCAGGGTATTAACGATTTTTAACAATCCCTCGGCACTAATCTAAATACGAATGCGTTTTTTAGGCGAATGAAACATTACCCCTATTTGACCATGAAAAGTTTAGGTGCAACAATCGTAACATTACTGCTTATTGGCCTTTCATATTCGGCGATTGCCCAAAAAATCACCACTTTAAGCCCTTACATTGAGCGGCAGTCGCAAAATTATGTCGAGATGACGAAGGTAGAGCTGACGGAGACTTACACCATCATTTCATTTATTTACAAAAATCCTGAACGTGGTGGTCGAAATTCAGAACTTGACAGGGTATTTCCGGGGATTTTTCGAGAGTCAAGTACGCAATGGATTCAGATAGACCCGCGCAGTCGTTTGTACAAGCCGGGCGATGCTGCCAAAAAATTCCGTTTTGTCAAAGCCGAAGGCATCCCCGTCAGTCCCGATAGCCTCATCGTCAAGCCTGGACAGGAAGTCCGCTTTAAGGTGTATTTCAGGCGATTAGACCCAGGTATTGAAGTGTTTGACTTTTTTGAGGGGCAGAACAACGGCCGCCAACAGTTTTGGAACTACTACGGGGTTCACATTCGCAATCCTAAAAATACCCCAAAGCCCGAACCCAAGAAGGAAATTCCCCCCGTTGTAGCCGAGAAGCCCACCACGCCTCCCGCCCAAGAACCACCCAAAACCACGCCCCTTCCCACCCCTACTTTGGTGACGGTACGCGGAACGGTCATTGATGCCAAAACTAAAAAGCCCGTGGCGGCTAAAATCAATTACCTTGTTCCGAGCGAAGAAAACGGACTTGATTCGTTGCAGTTGTCGGCTTCGTCGGGCAAGTTCAAAATCAATTTGGAAGGCGGCAATAAATACAGCTACACGGCCTCGGCCAATGGCTATTTTCCTGCAAGTGGGGCTTTTGACCTGACCCAAGCCAAAGGTGGCCAAGAAGTGACCAACGAAATCTTGCTAAGTCCCGTGGCAGTAGGAGAGAGCGTGACGTTGAGTAATATTTATTTTGACACGGGCAAGTACGAACTACTCTCCGCTTCTTCTGCCGAACTCGACCGCTTGGTGCAGTTTATGCGCGACAATGCCCGCATGGAAATCCGCGTGGAAGGCCATACCGATAACCTCGGTGACTTTGACCAAAACGTGGCATTGTCGCAAAACAGAGCCAATGCTGTCAAGAAATACCTCGTCGGCAAGGGCATTGATTCGGCACGTATTGAGGCCAAAGGCTTCGGCCCCACCCGCCCCGTAAGCAAGGGAACATCCGAATCAGAACGCCGACGCAACCGCCGCGTAGAATTTGTCGTAGTGAAAATGTGAGGAAATATTTGGAAACATTGTGTAAGTTTCCTATGTTTTCAGAAAAATTGCTGATGCGCTATGTTGGCCGAAGAACTGATAAGCACCACCGCCCCTACTTTACGTCCCACCGACTCCGTGGGTCGGGCCATTGATGTCATGGATGAGTACGGCTTGCGCCAGCTCGCCCTCGTGGACGAGGAAGAGTACAAAGGGCTGCTAAGTGAAGACACCCTCCTCAACATCACCGATGATACCAAACGCCTGTCGGAGCTTTATCTTCCGCCCGACCCCGTACACGTGGGAGCGATGCAACATATCTTTGAGGTAATCGGACTGGCAAGTCAGCATCAGTTGGAAAGTGTCCCTGTACTCGACGAAGAAAATATGTACGCGGGTACTATACGCATCAACGACGCCCTGATGAAGTTTGCGGATTTGCTCGGTGGACAAGAAAAAGGCGCGGTCGTCGTCCTCAAAATGACCAACCGCGACTACTCTCTCACCGACATTAGCCGTCTGGTCGAATCCAACAACGTCAAAATCATTAGCAGTTATTTTTCAGGGGCAGAGTATGGTGCTCTCGACGAAGGCACGCTTACACTCAAACTCAACCGTACCGATGTGTCGGCGTTGGTGGCTACGTTGGAGCGATTTGGCTATCAGATAGAAAGTGTCCACGCCAACGTCCCTCTCGACTCTCCCGACCGCCATCGCTTAGATTTGCTTCTGCGGTATTTGGAGGCATAAAAGCACCTTAGCCGCGCATTTTTTGTTTTTATTCATTCTTACTCAACTCATCCAGTTTTTGGCGGCTTCGGCAGTCCACTTGGTCGTGATTTTTTTGAGTTTTGTCCAAAAACGCACCCCGTCCATGCCTGTGATGTCGCCGTGACCGAACTTTGAATCGTTCCAACCACCAAACGAAAACGGCTCGCGCGGTACAGGCACGCCTATATTGACTCCCACCATGCCCGCATTGGCCCGTTCCGAAAAATACCGCGCCACCGCACCCGAAGTCGTGTAAATAGCCGCCGCATTGCCGTAGGGATTGGCGTTTTCGATAGCGATAGCCTCATCGAGCGTGTTGGTACGAATCACCGAAAGTACTGGTCCAAAAATTTCATCACAGGCGCACTCAGCCCCGGGCAATACCCCTTCGATGATGGTCGGACCCACGTAAGCCCCCGACTCTTTGCCCGCCACGGTCGCGCCCCGCCCATCTACCAAAATCTTGTATCCCGCTTCCTCTGCCCGCGTGATGTACCCCTCAATGCGCGCCTTGGCAGCATGACTGATGACCGAGCCAATGTCTTTGCCCACGGTGATTTTGCGGGTTTCTTCCACGATTCTATCCATAATAGGTTGCGTGTCGCCCACGGCGATGAGTACACTGGCGGCCATGCACCGCTGTCCTGCCGCCCCCATTGCGGAGGCTACCACGTTTTTGGCCGTAATTTCGGGGTCAGCGTCGGGGACTACGACCAGGTGGTTTTTGGCCCCGCCCAACGCCAACACACGCTTGCCCAACGCCGTACCGCGCTGATAGACGGCTTTGGCTACTTTGGTCGAGCCTACAAAACTCACCGCCACGATGCCGGGGTGGTCTATGAGTTGCTCCACCACTTCGCGGCGCCCGTGTAGCACGCTGTACACGCCTGCGGGCAAGCCCGCTTCGGCCAACAATTCCCCCAAACGAACCGCCGTCATTGGTACTTGTTCAGAGGCTTTCAACACAAAAGCATTGCCACAGCCAATGGCAATCGGAATCGTCCACATCGGCACCATGGCGGGAAAGTTGAACGGTACTATCGAAAGCACCACGCCCAACGGATACCGTTCGTATTGACAACTGACCCCATTGCTCACTTCGAGGTTTTGTTGGTCCCAGATTTGGGGCAAAGAAGTGGCAAATTCGAGTACTTCGATGCCTTTTTCGATTTCGGCACGGCCTTCGGCTACGGTTTTGCCATTTTCGAGATGAATGAGGCGGGAGAGTTCATCAATGTGTTTTTCGAGCAATGATTTGAAGCGAAACAACACCTGTACCCGCTCTTTCACGGGGACTTTCGACCAAGCCTGAAAAGCCTTTTGGGCGGCTGCTACTGCTTGATGGATAGTGCCAACCGAAGCGGAAGGCACTGCCCCAATCAACGCGCCGTCGAGTGGCGAATAAACTTCGATGATTTCTTCATGGGTGGGGACGAGCGGTACGCCCGCCACAAAATGTCCTGTGATTGCTAAGTTGGTCGTGGTCATTGGATTAGCTTTTGGAGGTGTTGCCCATGCTGTACTTTTCGGTATTGTAGTACAAAAAACTGTAAATCGTCAAGTGCGGGCGATTGGTGAAATACTTTCGATTGATTTTTAAGACGGGAGTTTCGGGCTTTATGGCGAGCCGTTGGGCGATGTCGTCGGTGGCTTGGATAGCCCAAATCTCCTGCTCCATGCCCGTGATTTCGACTTGGTGTGCGGTGGCCAAATACTCAAAAAACGACTGTTGTACTTGGTAGTTTTTGACAAAACGAGGCAAGTTGAGATTGGGTAGATAAGTAGTCTCAAACATCACGGGCGTGTCGTCTATCATCCGAACCCGTGAAAATACAATACAACTTGCCTCGGCTTCGATGGCTGGAAGTTCAAAAACAAAATCTTTGGGCCAAGTGGTGAGCTTGGGTACTTGTACGGACAAGGTGGATATTTTGTCGCTACTGACAGTGGCCGAAAAACCTTGAAACGAGAGCAAATTTAACGCCCGTCTTTTGGCTTTGACAATACTCCCTTTGCCTTTTTGTTTGACAATGTAACCCTCGGCTTCCAGTCGGCTAAGTGCCTGTCTAACAGTAGAACGAGAGAGATTTTGGGAAGCACATAGTTCGTTTTCAGAAGGCAAAACGCTGTCAATTGCGTAGGCACTTGACAAAATTTCAGCTTTGAGACGATTGTATAAAATCACGTATTGGCGCGCCGATTCCATGTTGTTTTGATTGTTGGTACAAAACAAAACAATCTAACTTGTACGTACAAGTTTTTGAATTGAAATATTTTCACGAAACAAAATTCTTTCGTACTTTTCCGACTCATTTACCCAAACACCATTCTCGTGATACCCATTCAACCATTTTTGCACTTCGCCCACTCAAAACACCAACTTGGCCTGTTGCCTACTGTCATACTGCGGACTGTTTACCGCCTACTAC
Organism: Spirosomataceae bacterium; assembly: GCA_025455795.1. Taxonomy (GTDB): domain Bacteria; phylum Bacteroidota; class Bacteroidia; order Cytophagales; family Spirosomataceae; genus Runella. The sequence goes on along the minus strand of JALOLW010000152.1, from coordinate 1,022 downwards.
CCACCGCCCACTGCCTGCTGCCCACTGCCTGCTGCTTATTGCTCCTCAGCAGTTGCAGCCCCAAGTTTGACCCCAAACAAACTTATACCGTGGAGCAACTCCGCGCTGACTACGACTTGGTACGGGGGGCGTTGGAAGAAGCGCACCCGGGACTGTACCGCTATACTTCGCGCGACAGCATGAACCTGATTTTTGACCAAACCGCTCGCGAACTCAACCGCCCGATGACCGAGCGGGAGTTTCGGAAAGTACTCATCCATGTCTTTGACTACGTGCGTTGTGGACATACCGACATTTACCCTTCCAAAGGCTACACGAAGTATTTCAAAAAAAACAAGCCCAAGGAGTTTCCGCTGTCGGTGTTTATTGACAACAACCGCCCGTATGTTATCCAAAACCGCAGCACCGATACTACCCTCAAAATAGGCATGGAACTCACGGCCATAGACAACTTGCCCGTGCAGGATTTGCTGTCACAGATGCGCCAACTCGTGCCTTCGGATGGCTACAATCAAACCTTCAAAAACTCGGTAGTCAATAGTAGTTTTGGGTCGTTTTATCGGTTTTTGTACGGCAACAACGATACCCTCAAAATCACCCTCAAAGACAGCACGGGCAAGGTTTTGGAGCGCACATTGACCTACAATAAGCCCACCAAAACCACCAAAAAAACCGCGCCAAAACCACCAACAACGCCCACTCCCAAGCCCGTCACGCCGCCCGTGAGCGCGCCCAAACCTACCCCAAAACCCGCAGCTACCAACAAAAAGCGAACCTTTGGCCTTTCGCCCAAAGACAGTACTGTGGGGGTATTGAGCGTCAAAACATTTAGCGACAATCAGTACCATCGCTTTTACCGTAAGACTTTTAAGAAAATTAAAAACCAACAAATCAAGCACTTGGTGATTGATATACGCGCCAATGGCGGTGGCAGGTCTGACGCAAGCATCAACCTCATGTCGTACCTGCTCGACTCGGCTTACGTGGTCTATGATACCATAGATGGGCAGGCGCGTCGCCCG
>JALOLW010000151.1 GCA_025455795.1 Spirosomataceae bacterium | reverse complement strand
CGCTACTTTTTTGAAACCATCTTGTGTACCAAACGAAAGTTTGAAATAATCAAGTGGATACCAAACATTTGACAACATTCTCAACGCAATTTCTTGTTGAGCAATGACAGGACTGTTGTTGTCTTGTAAGCAGTCTAAGATGGACAAAAACCAGTAATATTTATAGGAATTGGTCGTATCTCGAAAGACTGACGACAGCTTGGGAATGTCTAATTCGCCAGAGTGTGGTAGAGTCATTAGTTCTATCTTTTACCAAAATAAACAATCTGAAAATGAGAGCTTTCAACCTCTTGCTTTCGGCCAAAGATACGATTTTTTGGACGTATTTACTGCCAAAATTCAGGGGCAAACATCAAAGCTTCCCTACCTCTCGATCTATCCATTGGGAGTGGTTTTGGAGCCACGTTTTGAGGTGTTCTACGTGTTTTTGGTGGCGTTGTTGGTAGCTTTCACGTTTTTTTTCTGACCATCGCTCATAATTGGCATCTACGAGTCGGTGCTGTTGAAGGTATTGGGCCATGCTTTGGAGGGTTTGGGCTACGTTGGCGTCGGAGAGGGTAGTTTGGCGGAGGGCTTGCCAACGTTGGGCTACTTTCGCTTTGAAAGCAGGGTCTTGGAGGAGGCGTTCCCACCAAAACGGCACGAGCCACTCGTCGCCGCCGCAGTATTGGTTGTAGCGAAACACCCACGCATCGCGGCGCATACCCCCGCAAAAAACCATATCGGGTCCAAAGGCGATGTCGCAGTCCCAAATAGGTCCCATAGCAAGGGGGCGGTTGCGGTCTTTTTGGAGAAATGTACTGATGCGGTAGGCGTCGTTGTTTTGCATCCACTCGGCCAAAATGAAATAATCCACAAAGCTGTCGGTATCAATGAGTTGGGGGTAGCGTTCGGCAAAATCAGGGGCAGTCATCGCTTGCTCGAAACGCGCCAAATAGCCTTGGATGTAGGCTTTTTGGGCGGGGTTGATGTGGGTCGCTTTGGGGTATTCGTAGAGGTAATGAATCTTGGAGGCGAGGGAGGCGCGTCCGCGGGCGTCGTAGCGCGAGTGAAACGAGTTGGCGTTGGTATAGTCAGACCAATTTCCCTGTGTACCAGCGGTTTTGTCAATTTTGAGAACATAGCCGCCCGTAATTGAGTCGGGGTGGGTGGTGTGTTTGCTCAGTTTGGCGATGTTGATGCGGTCGGGGCTTCGTTTGAGTTTTTCCATGAGCAGGTACAGCCCTTTGTAGTCACCATTGACTTCGAGTTCGACAAACTCCCAACGGGCGGCGTAGCGGCCTATTTGGCGAGCGATGCTGTACGCCAAGGCGTTGCGGAGAAGCGAGCGGTCTGACATAGGCCCGTGCAGTATCCAATCTTCGTCGGCGGGCATTCCCAACAGGCTCATTTCTTGGGCGTTGTCTTGGGCATCTCTCAGTTCAAACCCGTACGATTTTTTGTCAAAAGACTGCGACAACGCCCCTCGGTATTCGATGCCAACGGACGATGAAACCAACACGCTGTCGTTGCGGATGATTTTGAGCGTGGCCTTCACTTTGGGTTCGTCTTGGATAGCATCTTCCGACTTCACCGTGACGTAAGGCACGGATTTGTCGCGTTGGGTAGGGGGACGATTGTTCTGCTCGTGCTGATTGTTTTGGTCGCGTTGATTGTTGCAGGTGGCCATGGCCAAAATACACAACGGCAGCAATAAAAAGGAGTTTCTGAATGTCATGGCTGTACGATTTTGCGGTGCGTAAAGTTAGAAAAAAGATTGATATTGAACGAAGTTGGAAGGGTAAAACGTAAAGCGACGGGGATTTTTGAGGGTTTTTTTTAGTAAAACGATATTTTTTGTACTTTTACTAAAAATATTATCAAAGTACTGCCATGAGCATGGTTCCTCAAAACATGAAGTATTTGCGTCGGTTGCACGGCCTGACGCAAGATCAGCTTTCTCGGAAGCTGGGTATCAAACGCCCTTCTATCGGGGCATATGAGGAAGGGCGTGCCAATCCGCCCATAGACGTACTCAAAACGATGTCGCGGCTGTTTTCGGTGTCGGTAGATGATTTGCTCAAAAAAGACCTGTGCAAAATCCGCGAAACGCCAAGTTTGATACCGATAGACAAGCCCAAAACCGCCCCGCTTGTCAGTGAGCCTGCCGTGACCGATGTGCCATCGTTGGCCACGATTTTTGACCAATTTTACACACCTCCGACTGCGCCAAGCCGTCAGTCGTCTATGGCTGATTTGGCCCCCAAACCGCCTCAACCCGTGGCGATTCCTGCCGTAGAGCCGCCCAAACCACCCGTGGTAAGTTACCAAGCGGGGGGATTTCCCACGCCACCGACTTTCAACAATGCCTTTGAAAACAGCAGCAGTGCCAATATCGTCCAAGCACCCCTGCCCGAGAGCGAGAAAAACACGCTCAAAACAGTTGCTTACGTGCGCAAGGGGCAGTTGCAGGAATACATAGAGAAATTTCAAAACCCAGAATTTACCAAGCGGCTGCCCACGCTCGCGTTTCCGATGCTCGGCGACGGCCACTACCGCGCTTTTGAGGCAGGAGAAGATTTTCAGTACCCCGGCGCGTTGTTGGTGGGGCAGTTTGTGGCCAATTGGTACGACATCGCCGATGGCAAAACCTACATTTTGGTCGCACGAAATTTGGGCGTAGTGTGCAGACGGGTGTTCAACCAAGTCAAAATCAAAGGCACGCTGCTCCTGAGCTCCGACAAAACCACGATTCCAACCTTTGAAGTGCCGCTCAAAGACGTGTTGGAAGCCTGGGAAATCAAAGCATTTTTTAGTACCACTCTCCCCGAACCTACCGTCTCACTCGACCACCTGCGGCATTTGGTGACTCAAATGCAGGAAGAGTTGAATCGCATCAAAAAGTAATGTCAAAAGTTATTCTGATTACAGGTGCTTCCATGGGCATTGGTCAAGCGACTGCCTCGCAGCTTGTCCGGGCAGGTCACCGAGTGTATGGCACAAGTCGCCACCCCCTCCATACCGCCGTTGATTTTCATCCACTTGTGATGGATGTAAACGACGACGAATCCGTACAAGTAGCTGTCAGTGAGGTGCTTCAGCGCGAGCAGCGCGTAGATGTTCTTATCAACAACGCGGGCTTGGGCATCGTGGGCGCGCTCGAAGAAGTCCCCGACGAGATGATTCGGCGGGTGTTTGATACCAACGTGTGGGGATTGCTGCGCGTGTGTCGCGCGGTTTTGCCCGCGATGCGTCAGCAGGGGAGTGGATTGATAGTCAATGTGAGTTCGGTAGCGGGCGTGATGGGGCTGCCCTACCGTGGGATTTACTCAGCGAGCAAGGCCGCCGTCGAGATGCTCACCGAAAGCCTGCGCTTAGAAGTACGTCCTTTTGGGGTGCAGGTGTGCAGTATTTTGCCCGGCGACGTCCGCACCAACATCAACAGCAATCGGTTGGTAGCCACGGGGCCGGCACATTCGCCTTATCGGCAGTCGGTGTCGGCTATCAACGCGCAGATTAGGGCAGAAGTGCGCCAAGCAGACACACCCGCGTACATCGCCGAAAGCATCGAAAAAATAATCAACGAATCGTCGGTTGCGGCGCATTATGTGGCCGCGCCGCCCGTTCAAAAACTCGCCGTTTGGCTCAAAAGATGGCTGCCGAGCCGTTGGTTTGAGGCACTTATCAAGCGTAGCTACGGCCTTGATTGATAGTATTTTACCCCTTGTTGTCGCAAAAACTCCTTGATGGTTTCAGCATTGATACAAAGCCCCACGTGCAGGAAGGGGTGGTTGGACACTTTGGCACGGTGGGCATTGAGCCATACTTCATAATTGACCATGTCAAAACCCAAATGCAGGTGTCGAGTGGCAAACTGCATCCCATAAACGACCCCGTTGGTATCAAAAAGCGGCCCGCCACTTTGCCCACGTAAGCCCGGGGTGCTCATTTCGAGGGCATAATTGTAGCCCGTTTCGTCGTTGATATGCCGCGTCAAAATCCCATCCAATGGAAACGGGACGGACGCTTGGTGGCCGCCTTTCGCCCACTCGATGTCGTCTATGGTGGCGTTGTAGCCAAAGTTGTTGAATTCGGGAAAAGGATAGCCCAAACGGCACAGCGACTGCCCTTGTTTGGGCAAGTGGCCGTCGGCCACAAATTCGGCGGGTCTGCCGTAATGAAAACGCCCGTTGGTGGTAAACTTGAGCAGTGCTAAATCGTATTTGGAATGGTAGGTCACATCAATCTGCGTGAGACTATCTACGCAGTCAATGAAGTTGATTTTTTGGGCAATGAGCGTGCCGAGGGCAAGATTGTATTGTTTTTCCAAACGTTGAAGTTTGAAATTGTATTCTTGGTTTTTGACCAACTTGGCGCGTTCTCCCGCAAACTGATTGTAGTGCTGCTGTGCCTGCGGGCCGTTGATGAGGGTTTCGGCTACGTGCCTACACGTGACGGCACAGCCTTGGTCATTGACAAAAAACAAGGTGGCCGCTCCGGGCAAAATATCGGCTTGGTTGTACAGCCGCGTGATGATATGAACGGGTCGGGTGAACTCTTTGGCGCGTTCTATGGCTTTGACAAACATATTTTCTGTTTGGGGGTTATTTCACAACGAATGACGACGAATCATGGCAAAGGGATTTTTGCGTTTTTCGACCGTTGGATGAAGTATCAACTCGGCGGCGGTACGGCCCATTTGGGGGTGGTCGGTCGAAACGACGGTGATGCCGTCGGCCAACACTTCTTTGAGCGGAGTATCGTTGAAAGCCACTACGCCCACATCCTGCCCAAGGAGGAGTTGTTGCTGCTTGCACTTTTTGATAAGTTCGGCCAAATCAGAGTCCTCCAAAACGACGTAAGCTTTGTGGGCGAGTTGCGGTTCGTCGCTACCTTTGTCAATGATGCGGTACGGTTTGTGGTGGTGAATACAAAAATTCCGAAAACCCGTGATGATTTCTTTGGGGTACTTGACATCTTGCGGAAACACCAGTACCAATTCTTCGTATTTGTTGAACAAATCTGCCCCAGAGACCAAAGCGTTGTAAATGTCGTTGCTAAAATCCTGAAAAACAGCGCGGTACTTGGTTTGGAGTTCGGGGACGTCTTTGTCCAAAATCACCAATTCGCTCGTAGGAATCTGCCGAATCAGTTGGAGAACGGTGCTTTTGTCGGCCTCTTCGTAAAAATGCGGCATGATGGCGTAAAAATGAAAATTGCCTAAATTTTCTTTGAGTATTTCTTTGAAAATGAGCGCGTTGCCGTGGTGGATAAAGAGCGAAACCGTGGCTTGTTGGCCGAGGGTATTGACAAACGCCTCGTAAATGGCTTTTTTGTACGCACTGAGTTTGTTGATGACGAGTAGCACCCGTAGTTGGGTGGGCTTTTCGCTCAAAATATAATAGCCCTTGCCCCTGACCGACTCGATGATGCCCATCGCTTTGAGTGCTTTGTAGGCTTTCTCGACGGTATCGCGGGCAATGTAATACTCCTCGCTGATTTCATTGATGGAGGCCAATTGGTCGCCGCGCTTCAACTCGCCGCGCTCGATGGCATCAATCACCGAACTGACGATTTGCTTGTACTTCGGGACTTTGGAATCGTGACTAAAACGCAGCATTATGGTAGGGGTGGATAGCTATTGGACAGGTTTCTTGGGCTTTTTTTTCTTCTTTTTGAGCGTTTTGAGCGGACTTTTGTGGAGTTCTATTTTTTGTCCCAACAATTCCCGAATCACCACCGACGCACACACGCCCCCAAAAGCTGCGGGTAGGTAGGAGATAGTACCGTAAGCCGAGCGTTTGAAATTGTTGCCATCGGTCAGCATGAGCGAGTCTTCTTGTACCTTTTCGGTCGAAAAAACGGCCTTAATTCCCGACGTAATGCCGTATTTTTTGAGGCGTTTTCGGACGTAATACGCCAAAAAACACTCGTAAGTATCAAACAAATCGGCTACTTTGAGCTGAGTGGGGTCGTATTTTCCTCCCGCGCCCATCGAACTTACCAACGGATACTTAAATTCTACCGACGTAGCCAAAAGCGTGAGTTTGGGCGTAATGCTATCTATGCAGTCCATCACGTAGCTGTACGGTGCTGCCGCGAGGATTTCACGGACTTTTTGGGGTGTCAAAAACTCCTTGATAACGTGGAGGTTAAGGTCGGGGTTGATGGCTTTGAGCCGCTCGGCCATCAAGTCGGCCTTCGACTGCCCGTGCGTGGTAGCAAGGGCGGGAAGCTGACGGTTGCGGTTGGTAGGGTCCACCACGTCGCCATCTACAATTGTCATCGTGCCTACGCCCGCCCGTGCGATGTATTCCGCCGCAAACGAACCCACTCCGCCAAGCCCTACCACGAGTACGTGGGCGCGTTGGAGGCGGTCGAGGCCGTCGTCGCCTACCATGAGGCGGGTGCGTGAAAGCCAAGCTAAATCTGCCATTGGTTAGCCCCATCCCCCAGAGGGGAGTTTATTTGATGGTACAATGTTTCTCCTTGTTACTTTCTCTGTTTCTTCCTTGTTCCGTTTTTTCCTTGTTCCGTTTTTTCTGAGAAAGAATAGCCACAAATGTAAGTCAAAAAGCGTTTGTCCCTACCTTTGCAAAGACGAATCCACTGACAAAATTTACAATTTACTTTTTTCCAATGCCAGCTACCTACATCGAAACCTCGCTCACTGTTCCGATAGATTTCACCGAAATCATCATGGCCGAATTGGCCGAAATAGGCTACGAGTCTTTTGTCGAAACCGACGAAGGACTCCTCGCGTACATTGTCGAAGAGGCTTTTTCGGAAGCAGCCCTTCAAGAGTTGGCGGTGCGCTACGTGGCGTTGGCGGCCATCAATTATGAATTTAGGGTTTTGGAAACCAAAAATTGGAACGAAGAATGGGAAAAAAATTATCAGCCGATTGAAGTCGCAGGACAGATACGGGTGCGGGCGTCGTACCACCCGCCCGACCCGCGCTTTGAGCATGACATCGTGATTGACCCCAAGATGTCGTTTGGTACGGGCCACCACGAAACCACTACGCTCGTGATGCAGCAGCAATTATTGGTAGAACACCAAAACAAATCGGTGTTGGACGTAGGCAGCGGCACGGGAATTTTGGCGATTTTGGCCGAAAAACTGGGCGCGACCCGGCTCATGGCGTTTGATATTGAAGAATGGGCGTATCTCAACGCGGTCGAAAATGCCGCCTTGAACAACTGTACACACATCACGGTTTTTCAAGGGACCATCGCCGACTGCCCCACAGCGCAGTACGACATTGTTTTGGCCAATATTAATCGTAATATTCTCTTGGCCGAAATTCCGATTTACGTACAATTTATGAAGTCCCGCGCCACGCTGATTGTAAGTGGGTTTTATGAGTTTGATGCCGCAGACATCATCGCCAAGGCTGAAGAAGTAGGGTTGAATTTGGTGGCTCGCGAAACCCTCAATCAGTGGACAACCCTGCGATTTGAGCGAGGATAAATGTCAGACAATCCACAAACAAGGGTACTTGTATTGTTTAAAAAATTCGATAACTCCATGAAAATAAGTCTATTAGGATGTGGTTGGCTTGGGCTGCCATTGGCGAAAGCATTGCTACAACAAGGCCATGCTGTCAAAGGAAGCACCACGCAGGCCAAAAAACTACGCAGCCTGCGCCAAGAAGGCATAGAGCCGTTTTGGCTACAACTTGCCCCCGACCCAACGGGCATTGGGTGGGATTATTTTTTGGAAAGTGAGGTACTGATTATCAACATCCCACCGCGCTTGGAACGCGCCGGGGCAGACTTTCACCCCGCTCAAGTCACGCATTTGTTGCCGTTGGTGGCGGCGAGTCCGATTGAAAAAATTGTCTATGTGAGTTCGACTTCGGTTTATCCCGAACTCAGCCGTGTGGTGACGGAAGAAGATGTTCAAACCCCCGCTGACGCCGCCGCGCCGTCGCTTGTAGTGGCCGAAAACCATATTTTGAAGATGCCGCAAGACAGCCTCGTGCTGCGCATGGGCGGACTGATGGGCTACGACCGCATCCCTGCCAAATACGTATCCGGAAAGCAGAATCTCACCACGGGCGAGCTACCCGTCAATTATGTTCACCGCGACGACGCCGTGGGCGTGCTGTTGAGGGTGATTGACAGATTACAAACACCCGCTCTTTGGAACCAAGTCTTCAACGTCGTTGCGCCGGGGCATCCTACGCGGCGGCAAGTGTATGAAGCATCGGCAAAGACGGGGGATTTTGTAGTGCCTACTTTTGCACCATCGGTACCGCAGCCTTACAAAATTGTGTCTTGCCAAAAATTGACCGAACAGCTTCAGTATCCGTTTATCTATGGCAATCCATTGGACTTTTTTTACAGTCCTGCGTGAGTTGGCGCACAGCAGCCCCTGCGCTTTTCGCATTTGTTGTACCGAGCCGCTATCGAAGAGGTGATTTCCCTCAGCAAAGCCGCAGGACTTGCCAACATGAGTTTGAGTGAGTTTAGGGGAGAATTGACATATCATACCTTTTAAAAATATGAAATCTATTCCAAGCCCATTTAGCGATAAAACTTTGAACGTACAGACACGCCTCGAAGTAATCGCCTTCCGAAAAGAAGAATTTGAGGTTCTTTATGAAATTACTTGAGAAACTGGTCTTTGAAAGGCAAACCGTATCATTTTCTTGAATGTATTTTTGTATCTAAATCCTCTGGCAATTC
>JALOLW010000150.1 GCA_025455795.1 Spirosomataceae bacterium | reverse complement strand
GTTGATAATGAGTTGTTTATCGTGAAGTAACAATCGTTGGAGGTTTATTGCTACTTCTAAAAGCAAGTTGTGAAAAGTATTGTTTCTTTGCAAGAAAAAAGGTAAAAAATGTTTCAAAACTACCAACCACTTGATATCAAACATCAATAAATAGAAGCATTACACACAAAATTTTTCTTAAAAACAAAAGCCCCCGCCAGAAAGCAGGGGCTTGTTGCTTAAAATCGGAGGTCACTACTTATCCGCCGCCTTAAACTCGTCAAAAGAGCGGAGTTTGATTTCGTCGAGTTTGAGTTTGACCAACTGCGCGTTGAGCTTGGGCAGTTGGGTGGTTTGCCAGCCTTCTATCTTGGTTTTGGCGTCGTTGAAACGGCCTTCCAAGACCTTCAAATTGGCCATTTGGGCGTTGGAGGGGCGGCCCGCGTAGCCTGCCACTTCGCTGTAAAGGCTCGCCAACTTCTCGCGGAACTGCGGCTCGGCTGCTCCCACGTAGTTGTCGCCTTTGGTCACCACGAGGGTTTCTTTGAGCGCGTCAAACTCTTTGAGCATGGGTTCTACCACTTTTTTGAGTTTGGCGTTTTTGGTCAGGCGGTCGGCGGCGCCATCACGCATGGCGTCGAGGTTGTCCACCATGTAGGCGAGTTGCTCGGTCATGTCGTAGAGCTTCATGGTGGTTTCGTACTGCGCGGCGCGGTCGGCGTCGGTGTGCATCGAGTTGGGGTCGGCCACGAGCGTTACTTTGTGTTCGTAGGTGTTGGTGCCTTTGGTCATTTTGACGGTATAAGTACCCACGGGCAAGCGCGGTGCTGTAAAGCCCCCAAACGAGAGCGTTTTGGCTTTGGCTACTTTGGGGGTTTTGAGGCGATACGCCCAGTCCACCACGTTGATGCCTTTCGATTTGCCAGGGACCAAGTCACCCACTTTTTTGCCGTCTTTGTCAAAAATCTCCATCGTCATTTTGCCAAACGTATGGCGGTTTTTGAGGTAGTAGATGATTTTGGCCACGCGGCTTGGGTTGTCGCCCACGTACTCGCCCGCGTCGCCACCTTCGGCAAAAGCCGCGTCTTCGCGCACTACGGTCGGTTTGGTTTGCATAAACACCACGTCTTTGGCTATCACGTCTTTGGTGATTTGGCGCAAGGGGCTGATGTCGTCCAAGATGATGATGCCGCGTCCATGCGTGGCCAATACCAAGTCGTTGGTTTCGGGGTGAATAGCGATGTAATGCACGGCCACGGGCGGTACGTTGGATTTAAACTGCGACCAGTTTTGTCCACCATCCACGGTCACGTACAAGCCCAATTCTGTTCCCAAAAACAACAGATTCGGATTGACCAAATCTTCTTTGATGTGGCGCACGTAGGTCGGGATGTCTTTGGTGACGATGGATTTCCAAGTCTTGCCGCCGTCGGTGGTTTTGTAGGTATAAGGCGCAAAATCGCCCGATGAGTGGCCTTCAAACACCACGTAACAGGTGTTTTTGTCAAAACGGCTCGGCTCTACGTGGTACGCCCAAGTGTTTTTGGGAAGGTTTGGCACGTTGGCTACCACGTTGGTCCAGGTCTTGCCGCTGTCGGTAGTGACTTGCACGTTGCCGTCGTCGGTGCCTACCCAGATGATGTTTTCGTCGAGGGGCGACTCGGCCACGCTAAAAATCGTACAGTGGTTTTCGGCACCCGAATTATCGGCGGAGAGGCCGCCAGAGTTTTCTTGTTGCTGCTTGGCGGGGTCGTTGGTGGTGAGGTCGGGCGAGATTTTGGTCCAAGTTTCGCCCATGTCGTCGGAGCGGTGCAAAAACTGACTACCGATGTAGAGGCGGTCGGGTTTGTGCGGGCTGAGGTTCATGGCGGCGTTCCAGTTGAAGCGCAGTTTGGGTTCGTTGGCTTCGGCCAGTGGTTTGATGACTTTGGACTGCTTGCGGTCAATGTCGTACCGCCAGATGTATTCAGCCCCTTGCATTTCAGAATAAGTGATGTTGGCTTTGGTGGGGTGGCGATAAACGCGGAAACCGTCGCCCTGCCCCACGCTGAACCAATCGCGGTTTTCGATGCCGCCAGGACTTTCCGAAGGGCCGTACCAAGAGCCGTTGTCTTGCAAGCCACCATAGACTTTATAAGGTTTGGCGTTGTCCACGCTGACTTGATAAAACTGCGAAACGGGCAGGTTTTTGACCATGTCCAACACGCTGCCGCCGTCCCAAGAGCGGTACACGCCGCCGTCGGTGGCGATGGTAAGGTGGTCGGTGTTGTTGGGGTCAATCACAAAATCGTGGATGTCGGAGTGCATATAGCCCAGGGTACGGAAGGTTTTGCCACCGTCGCGGCTTACCGAACCACTCAAACCCGCCTTGTAGAGAATATCAGGGTTTTTGGGGTCAATCACGATGCGGGAGAAGTAAAACGGACGCACGGTGAGTTCAAAGTCACCGTTGGTGCGTTTCCAGTTGGCACCCGCGTCGTCGGAGCGGTACAGCCCTTTGGTGTCGTCTTTTTCGGATTCAATAACCGAGTACAAAATGTTGGGATTGGAGGGCGCGATGGCTACCGCGATACGCCCCAACTTCCCCGCAGGAAAACCGTTGTGGATTTTGTTCCAGGTTTTACCGCCGTCGGTGGTTTTGTACAAGGCCGACTGTAAGCCGCCCGAGTTGAACGACCAAGCCGTGCGGCGGTGTTCCCAAAATGCCGCGTACAGTACTTGTGGGTTTTTGGGGTCCATGACGAGTTCGGAGCAGCCCGTGTTTTCGTCCACGTACAAGATTTTCTCCCAGGTTTTGCCGCCGTCGGTGGTTTTGTACACGCCACGGTCGGCGCTCGCGCTCCAGAGTGCGCCTTGCACTCCTGCATAGACCACGTTGGCATTGGTGGGGTCTATCTCAATCGCGCTGATGCGTTCCGATTTTTCAAGACCCATTTTGGTGAAATTCTCGCCGCCGTCGGAAGATTTATAGATACCGTCGCCGATGCTCACGCTGTTGCGGGTCCACACTTCGCCCGTGCCTACCCAGATGTTTTTGTCGGGGTTGGTGGGGTCAAGGGCAATGGCGCCGATGCACTGCGTGTGTTTGTCAAAAATAGATTGATAAGTCACACCGCCGTCTTTGGACCGCCACACACCCCCGCCTGCCGCGCCTACGTACATCACGCGGGGATCGGTGGGGTGGGCTTCGAGTTCGACAATCCGCCCCGACATGAGCGCGGGGCCGATTTGACGGGCGCGGAGGGTGCCAAAAAGTTCATCGCCTTTGAGAGGGATGGGTTCTTGGGCAAAAGCCCCGAAAGCCCCCAAACCCCCGAAGGGGGCTATGAGAATGAGAAGTAGTCGTTTTGAAAGATTCATAGATTGAAGAATGATATTTAGTTTTAAGATTATGGAGATAAGTAATCATACGAAAGATACTTTTGTCATGCCGAGAAACGAGGCATCTATAACGACTTAGATGCCTCGTTCCTCGGCATGACAAATTGGTGCTTTTTTCTTGTATGCAGTAAAAAAAAGCCCTCTGCTTGGAGTAAGAGGGCTTTTTGGGGAAGAATATTACTTGCCTTCGGGCATAACGTATTCTTTGGGGTCAATGGTGATGTTGGTTTCGACCTTGTCGGCCGTCATGGCTTGTCCTACTTGGCCGTTGAACTTCATGCTCATCGAGAAGGGCATCATGATACCGCTGGAAGTTTCTTGGTAGTCGCTCATCAAAGTTTCTTGCACAATGCCCTTCATTTGGCCTTTTTTGCCCGTAGTGCGCGACATGATAGGCACAAAGTTTTGAGTATCAAAGAAGTAATACGACACCTCATCTTCTGATTTGCCATCCACTTTGATGGGTTTCTTGGTCAGTTTTACTTTGAAACATTCGGTGCCTTCGATGGTTTCTTTGCCTTCGAGTTCGGCTTTGTAGCCTTTGTCTTTGTACCCCAAGAAAGGGTCGGGGAAGTCAGAAGCACCGTTGATTTTCATGTTTTCGGTTTCTTCGGCTTCCATTTTTTCGGCTTTCATGGTCTGGAAGTTGGTTGTCCAAGCGTTTGAGCCATCAAATGCCACTTGGGTGATTTCCTTGCCTTGAAAATTGATGCTCACCTTTTGTTTACCGCCTTGCTCTTGCACGATAGTCAGCGGAATCTCCATACCTTGCGCTTTGGCTTTGCCGCTGATTTTGATACTCTTCAACGCCGCCCACTTGGCTTTGCCGCCCGTGTTTTCAAAATACTTGTCAATTACTTCGTCCACGGTTTGGGCTTGGACAGACCACGCAGCCAAAGACAAAATGGCCGTCAATGCGATAGATTTCAAAGTTTTCATTGGATTGTTTGTTTTAGATTTGGGTGCAATGTTGGCAAACCTTTGTTTATTCACCAATCCATAAAGTGATTATCGCGTGGTTTTGTTTATAAATGGTCGTAAAAAGTGGGGAGTGGATTCTACCCAACAGCAGAAGGGGGAAGTTTTAGGCGGGCTTCAACTCAAATTCAAACACTTCTACGGTTTTATGGTAGAGTGCTTGGGCTTTTTGGGGCGTGGAGGCAATACACACCACGCCCAACTTGCCAAACTCCGACATGGCACCAATCATATGGAACATGACTCCCTCTTGCGAAGCCCCGTCGTAGTGCAATCCGTGAAAAACCGCGATTTCTATCAAATCTTGCGGGGTAGTTCCTCGGTAAAGGTCACTTTTGAGGCTGTCGGAGGCAAAATAACAGCGTGTTTGACCGTTGGGCATTTGGTAGCATCCTGTGTGGGCTTCGTAGTGTCCGTGGGTGAGCAGTTGGAGCATCAAAAAAGGGTGGGTGGTGCCACCTTTGCGTAAGTTGATTTCGATGGCGTAATGCTGCCATCCGTCGGGTTGTTTGACCGAAATAAAATCCACGCCAAACCGCCCTAAAACGCCCAGGTTGGCCATTTCTTTGGCAATACGCTCGCCCATTTCGCCGATTTCGATGCAGTAATCAGACGCGGCGGGGAAGCTCGCGCCAATAAATACTTGCCCCGACGCGCCACGCAGCACTTGGTCGTGGGTAGAGATGATTTCGACCTGTCCCAAGGGCGTAATACGGCACTGTACCGAGGGCGAGGTTTTGATGTCTCCTTCCAAAAATACCTCCACAATTCCCCGCATTTCGGCCATTTTGCGCATAAACATTTCGTAAGTGAGCATGGGCGCGACCAGTTGAAGACGGTGGGGGAGTTGCTGCGCTATCCACGCGCCCAAGGGGCCATCTGATGGCGCGTCTTGGTACGAAAAAATCGCGTTGCCTTCGCCCCCAAATCCTTCGTTGAGTTTGACCACCGCCTTGCGAAGTGCAGGATAGGTTTGTTTGAGTTGGGTCAAAGCCTCGGCTACTTCTTGCTCACTGCTTAGGTTTTCAAAACCCGCTGGCAGGGCAACCCCTGCTTTGCGAAAAATGGTCCGACTGCCGCTTTTGGTTCCCCAGTGAAGCAACTGCGGGTCGCAGCCATAAATGGGAATGCCAAGTTGCACGGCCAATGTTCGCTCCAAAGCAGTGACGTTGTAGCAAGCCAAATGGGCTGGATGCTCCGCCGAAACGTGTCGCTTGATGGCTTCTATCAAGCGAGGTCGTTCCAAAACCTTCTGCGTGAGGCTTTTGGGCGATAAATCATAACAACTCAATAACGTGAGGCGTTTGCGAGCGTGCCAACTGGGTACGCCAGGCAGCAAGTGCAAATAATAGTCCACGATGACGGGGTCGAGTGGGGTACTCGTGACATACACCAAGTGCGTACGGGGCATACGGAGCAGCATCAGCATACTGAGCATGCGTTCTTCGTAGTGAAGTTCTCCTTCCAATTCGCCCAAAATCTCCTCATCGAGCGTGGTGCTGGGTAGTACTACCACGGTTTTGGGAGAAAGAGGGTCAGGAAATGAAGTTTCAAAAATCACGGAAAGGCCGCGTTGCAGCTGCTCAAATGCGTCAATCTCTTCTGGCGAACCAGCGGCATAAAGAGGCGTAGGCTGAACAAAGCGGCGTTGGGTATTTTGGATTTGGGACAAAAAATCGCTCATGGTATTGGTTTTGGGCCAAATACCGCAAAAGAACCTACATTAGCAATGAGCAAAATCAGCTTTTTTTAAAACCCCTTGAAGCGTTCAAAACAGGCTTGTTCGAGGGTTTCGCGGTCGTCGGGGTGGGCAATAGCGATGAGCGCTTTGGCCCGTTGACGGAGATTTTTGCCAAAAAGATACGCCACGCCGTATTCCGTAATGACGTAGTGGGCGTGGGCGCGGGTGGTGACCACCCCCGCACCCAGCTTGAGGTACAGCACAATGCGCGACACGCCCTTCTGCGTGCGCGAGGGCAAGGCAATGATGGGTTTGCCGCCTTGGCTCAACGCCGCGCCGCGCATAAAATCCATTTGCCCACCCACGCCCGAATACTGGTAAGTACCGATAGAATCGGCGCAGATTTGGCCTGTCACATCCACCTCCACCGCGCTGTTGATGGCCACTACTTTCGGGTTTTGGCGGATATTGTGCGGGTCATTGACAAAATCTATGTCCAAAAACGCGAAGGCAGGATTGTCGTTGACGTAGTCGTAGAGGCGTTTGCTCCCAAGGGCAAAACCCGTGACCGTTTTGTTGGGATAAATTTTCTTGAACTTATTGTTAATCACGTCTTTGTCAAACAAATCAATGAGTCCATCGCTGAACATTTCGGTATGTACTCCTAAGTTTTGGTGATGTTGGAGACATTTCAAAACCGCGTTGGGAATCGAGCCGATGCCCATTTGGAGTGTGCTGCCGTCGTCTATCAATTCGGCGATGTGCTGCCCAATTTTTTCGTCAATGTCTGATACCTCACCGCCAAAATTTCCTTCGTGGAGCGCGTCTTCGCAATACACCATCGCGTGAAAACGACTGGCGTGAATAATGCCGTCGCCGTGCGTACGAGGAACGTTGGGATTGACTTGGGCCACCACAAAACGGGCGTTATTGACGGCAGAACGGGCAATGTCCACCGACAGCCCCAACGAACAATAACCGTGTTGGTCTGGCACCGACACTTGTACGAGGGCTACGTCAATCGGTAGAATATTTTGCCCAAACAACTCGGGGATTTCGCTTAAAAACACGGGGACGTAATCAGCACGGCCTTCATTGACCGCCTTGCGGACGCTCTCCGATACAAACAACGAGTTGATATGAAAGTGGCCTTCAAAGGCAGGTTTGTCTATAAAAATGTCACCGTAAAGTGTGATAGAGACCACTTCGACATCGCGCAGTCGTGGGGCTTCTTGCGATAGATGATGGAGCAAGTAGGTGGGGGTTTGGGCACTGCCTTGCACAAAAACCCGATGTCCTGACTGCACACAAGCAAGTGCTTCTTGGGGGGGAATGTAACTAATTTTGGGTCGCATAAAATAGATTTTGAGTACAACAATACAGCCTTTTGCCTTTCCAAAAAAATGACACTTATCGGTAAGTTCCCACAAAATATCTCTATTTTTGGACTCCAAACCAAACTTCTAACATGAAATCGCTGATTACCAATCTCTTCACTTTTTTTCTTAGTGTTTCTCTCTACGCCCAAACCCTCGCCCCGCTTACGGTCGAAAAAATCATGCGCGACCCCAAGTGGATTGGCGTAGCCCCGACCAATCCGTTTTGGAGCGAAGATGGTACGAAAGTTTATTTTAACTGGAACCCCGACAAGGCCACCAGCGACTCGCTGTATGTCTATGAACTTGCTACCCAAAAAACCCGCAAAGTAACCCCCACCGAGCGACGCGCCTTGCCGAGCGCGGGCGGCACCTACAACCGCGCCAAAACGCAAAAAGTCTATGAGAAAAACGGTGATGTGTATTGGATGGATGCCAAAACGGGGCAAATCCGCCAATTGACCAACACCGTTGAGAACGAGTCCAATCCTACCTTCAACGGCGACGAAAGCAAGGTCATTTTTAGGCGTACCAACAACCTCTTTGCCCTCAAAATCAACACGGGCGAACTCTCACAACTGACCCATTTTCAGGCGGGAACAAAGAAAGCCGAAGCCGTTCAAAATGAGCAAGAAAAGTGGCAAAAAACCGACCAGTTGGCCCTATTTCAGATTTTGAAAGAACGCGCCGACAAGAAAAAAGAAGGCGACAAAATAGCCAAAGCCGACCTGCCCAAACGCCCCAAAGAGATTTACCTAAATGACGCTTTTGCGGGCAACGTCAGCGTGTCGCCCACCGAAAACTTCATCACTTATACCACCACCAAAACCGCCCGCGACGCCAAAGCGACGATTGTTCCCAACTACGTCACGGAGTCGGGTTTTACTGAGGACATTGCCGCCCGCACCAAAGTAGGCGCACCGCTGTCGTCGTCGCAGTTGTTTGTCTATGATGTCAAAGGTGATACGGTCAAAGAAGTCAAAACCACGGGCTTGACGGGCCTCACCGATAAGCCCGATTACGTCAAAGATTACAAAGCAGACACCACCAAAACCAAAAAACCTACCGAGCGCAAGGTGCAGTTTTTCAACGTTTCGTGGTCGGAAGACGGCAAATATTGCGTGGTGATGGCGCGGGCGCAAGACAACAAAGATCGTTGGATTGCACTTCTCGACCCCACTACCGCCAAACTCAAAACCCTCGACCGCCTCCGCGACGAGGCTTGGGTCGGCGGGCCAGGGGCATTTTGGTTGGCTTGGGCCGATGCCGAAACGATTTTGTTTCATT
>JALOLW010000149.1 GCA_025455795.1 Spirosomataceae bacterium | reverse complement strand
ACCGACGGGATGAATTCGCGGGGGATAGAACCGCCCACGATTTCGTTGGCAAATTGCAAGCCAGTTTTCTTCTCCTTGCCTTCCTCGTCGTCGTCGCGTGGTCCAATTTCAAACACGATGTCGGCAAATTTACCACGACCACCCGTTTGTTTTTTATAGACTTCGCGGTGTTCAAAGTTTTTGGTCAATGCCTCTTTGTAAGCTACTTGTGGCGCACCCTGGTTTACTTCTACCTTAAATTCACGACGCATACGGTCAATGATGATTTCGAGGTGAAGCTCACCCATCCCTTTGATGATGGTTTGGCCTGTCTCTTCGTTAGACTCTACTTGGAGGGTGGGGTCTTCTTCGATGAGCTTACCGATCGCCTTCGAGAAGTTGTCTTGGTCGGCGGTTTTCTTCGGCTCAATCGCGTACCCGATTACTGGGTCGGGGAAAATCATAGATTCCAACACGATAGGATTCTTCTCGTCAGAGAGAGTATCGCCTGTTTTGATGTCTTTGAAACCTACTACGGCACCAATATCACCTGCCTCCAAACGCTCGATTGAGTTTTGCTTGTTGGCGTGCATTTGGAAGATACGCGAGATACGCTCTTTGTTTTCGGAGCGGTTGTTCAAAACATACGAACCTGCTTCCAACACCCCCGAATAAGCACGGATAAAACACAAACGACCTACGTAAGGGTCAGTAGCGATTTTGAACGCCAACGCCGAGAAAGGCTCACTTACGCTTGGTTTGCGAGAAATCTCCACGCCAGTGTCTGGGTGAGTGCCTCGGATGTTTTCTTTGTCGAGTGGTGAGGGCAACAAGGCCATCACGTAGTCGAGCATGGTCTGTACGCCTTTGTTTTTGAACGACGAACCGCAAAGCATTGGCACGATTTTCATGTCAATCGTAGCGGCGCGGAGGGCGGCCAATATTTCGTCTTCAGTGATAGAATTGGGGTCTTCGAAGTATTTCTCCATCAAAGTGTCGTCGTATTCGGCCACGGCTTCGAGGAGTTTTTCGCGGTATTCGAGGGCTTCATCCATCATATCGTCTGGAATAGGCACTACCTCGTAAGTCATTCCTTTGTCACTCTCATTCCAAATCATACCACGGAAGTTGATCAAATCAACCACGCCTTTGAATTGGTCTTCGGCACCGATAGGCAACTGCAACGCTACGGCATGGCTACCGAGCATCTCTTTGACCTGCTTGCACACGTTCAAAAAATCAGCACCTGAGCGGTCCATTTTGTTGACGAAGCCCAAACGAGCTACGTTGTAGTTGTTGGCCAAACGCCAGTTGGTTTCAGACTGAGGTTCTACGCCATCCACGGCACTAAACAAAAACACCAAACCATCCAATACGCGCAATGAGCGGTTTACCTCCACGGTGAAGTCCACGTGACCAGGAGTATCAATGATGTTGATGTGATATTTTTGATCACGGTAGTTCCAGTTTACGGTAGTTGCAGCGGAGGTGATAGTGATACCGCGCTCTTGCTCTTGCTCCATCCAGTCCATAGTAGCAGCACCATCGTGTACTTCTCCTATCTTGTGGCTTACGCCTGAATAATACAGAATACGCTCTGTAGTAGTGGTTTTGCCCGCATCAATGTGGGCGGCAATCCCGATGTTTCGTGTGAATCTTAGGTCACGTGCCATGTTGTGTATTTACTGTTTTTTTGACGCTTTTGAAAATCAGAGCGCAAAATTAGTGGTTTGGTTCTGAAAAACCAAAAGCCACTTGAAGTGAACTTACATTTTATCAAAGTGTTAGTCGTGTTTTCTCAAGCTCTTATTTTGCCAATGACGGTATATCGAATCATTAGGCCCAACAAGAATATCACTAATCCATCTGGCAAAAGATTATTAGCCCAACCGATAAAATACTGTGCTATCCCCACGCCAAGACCCAATATAAGAATCATCAGTACACAAATTTTGAGGTAGTTGCTGAGTTTTGCTTTGTTTTTCAAAAACGTAAAAAACAAAGGTACGTGCAACGGCAAAGCCCAAAGCAAGTTGAGGTTCCATGCCGTAACGCCGTGGTCAGTACCCACCCAGAGCAAGAATAAAATCCAGCCTGCAATTCCCAACGCTCCCAAAAGCAGTTTGTCAAACCAAAACAAAGGTTTTTTCTTGAAATATAAACCAAAAAGTAGTAGTCCTATCATTGAAAAAACGAACATAGGTGAAATCAAAAAGTCAAGTAGCCATTGCCCAAAGTTGGATTCTGCGGCAAGAACAGTAGGCACAAACAGTAAACTTTTCTGACTCACCAAAGGCTTCCCCCCCACGACCGCTTTGTCGAAGTGGTCACGGAGATTATTGGGTAGATACATCTCTCCGTCTATTGAGGCTTGTTCGTTAGCTGGTAGGCCAATCGCCAAATTCATCCCAAACGTCGCCCATGATTTTTCGCCCAAATAATCGTTCATCCAATGCCGATAGCTTTTGGATGTCCCGTTGGGTGAAACAGATTTAGTCGAAAATCTCAGACTATCGCCACATGCAGCCCGCAGCGCGTCGCGCAGGCGCGTTGAGCAATTGTCATAGTAAAATTTATAGGCGTATTGACGATTTTGGGGGAGATAGTTGTTTTCCAAAAAATCGTACAAGCGTTGCCGTTGTGCTGTCGAAAGATTCAACACCTGCTCGGTCACGCTGCGGTTTTCGGCCTGCGCGCCGTACATCGTGTAGTACATTGGCGATACGGACAACTGATACGGAAGCGTTCCGCGCAAAAACTTAAGGTAAAACCCTTCGGTACGAAAGTCAAATGTGCCGTAGTTATAGACCTTGTCAATGCCCTGTACGGGGTCAGACACCCACAAGGCACTGTGGCCGAAGCTGCTGTACAGTTCTTTGCCAGGGCTGACCGTAATCAAGCTGATTTTGGCCGTGGAAGTGAGCGACTGGGCGTAGGAAAAGCCCCCTAAACCCCAAAGGGGGAATAGTAGTTGTAGAATCAAAAAAATGCGGGCTATTTGCATACTTCTACGAATTGATTTTGGGGTACAAAAAAAGTAAAAAAACCGCAATCAACGCACATAAATCACTTTGTCGCGGCGGGTAGTAAGCCGACCGATAGGAGCAAGGGAATGGCCGTGGGTCTGCATCAAGGCTTCAAACGCCGCTTGGGCGGGCGGCTCAACGGCTATCAATAGACCACCGCTGGTTTGGGGGTCGGCCAAGATGTACTTTTGGATTTCGGTGAGGTCGGCTACTTTGTGGCCGTAGCTGTCCCAGTTGCGAACAGTACCGCCTGGATACGATTTTTGGGCCAAATAATCTTCGATAAAGGGCAGTTTAGGCACCGCTTCAAAGTCAAGCTCGGCACTTAGGCCACTGCCTTCGGCCATTTCTACAAGATGCCCCATCAGTCCAAAACCCGTCACGTC
Organism: Spirosomataceae bacterium; assembly: GCA_025455795.1. Lineage (GTDB taxonomy): Bacteria > Bacteroidota > Bacteroidia > Cytophagales > Spirosomataceae > Runella. Next base: position 5,326 of record JALOLW010000149.1, on the reverse strand, counting down.
GGTCAGGGCGGTGACGTAGGGCAACGTACCCAGAACAGCTCCGCTGCTGTTGAGTTGGCGCATTTGAGCGGGCGCGATTTCGGCGTGTTCGTCTTTCAAAATCCCCTTCTTTTGGGCAGTAGTCAGAATCCCGACCCCGATTTTTTTGGTCAAATACAACAGACAGCCCTCAGTGGCGGTGTCGTTGCGTTTGAGATTTTGGACGGGGACTTTGCCCGTCACGGCCAAACCAAAAATCGGTTCGGGGCTGTCTATGCTATGCCCACCCGCAAGCGGAATCCCCGCCTCGGCGCACACCGCACGGCTTCCTTCCAGCACCTGCGCGGCCACTTCGGGGGGGAGTTTGTCAATGGGCCAGCCCAAAATCGCAATCGCCATCATGGGAGTTCCTCCCATTGCATACACATCAGAAATGGCGTTGGCCGAGGCGATGCGCCCAAAATCAAAGGCATCGTCAACGATGGGCATGAAAAAATCGGTCGTGCTGATGATAGCCTCCCCGTTGCCCAAATCCATCACGGCGGCATCATCGCGGGAAGCATTGCCGACGAGAAGCCCAAGCCCCCCCGCCCCCAGAGGGGGCTTTAAGGACGGGATTGAAGCCCCCTTCGGGGGTTTGGGGGCTTGTTGGGGGCTTAGTTTCAGTATCACATCCAGCACTTTTGGGGAGATTTTACAGCCACAACCCGCTCCGTGGCTGTATTGGGTCAATTTGTACGATTTTGAGTCTGTATTCACCAACATTTTAATTTTTTTTAGAAATCAAGTTACAAAGAAACATTTTTAAAGTCAAAGAGTTATACATGGTTTAGGAATGTAATTAATGTCTTTTTTAACCTTAACAATTTCTTAAAACATTTTTTTGAAATTTTACGTCAAAAAATTGTTTTATTCCAATAAATCAAGCAGTTCGCAATGTTAAGTTGGTATTTTACAAAGAATTCATTTTTGTTTCTCATTCAAAATTCTTGTTTCTTTGCGTCAAATTTTGCGTCTCAATAAACAAACAAACCAAATTACATTTTCACCAAATTCCCCAAATTTATGAACTTTCAATTTTTACGAAAGAGCAAAGCGGTAATTGGACTTTTTGTAGTCTTTACCGCTATTTTTATGGGCTTTGATAGCTACTCTCAGGGGGTTACTACATCATCCATCAATGGTGTTGTAGCTGATTCTAAGGGAGAACTGCTACCAGGCGCAACGGTAATTGCCGTACACACACCCTCTGGCACAAAGTATGGTACTGTGACCAACGAAAAAGGCCGTTACAATTTCCCCGCAGTACGTGTAGGCGGCCCTTACAAACTTACGGTGACTTTTATTGGCTACCAAGAACAATCAAAAAATGATGTTTTTGCTGATTTGGGTTCTAACTCTACTGTGAACTTCACGGTAGCAGAAGAAGGGAAACAACTTCAAGAGATTGTCGTGACGGCAGGTCGCGGGGCTGTTATCAGCGGCGACCGCACGGGGGCCTCTACCAACATCAAGCGCGAGAGCTTCGAGCGTTTGCCCACGCTTTCACGTAGCTTCACCGACTTTTCTGCATTGACTCCGCAAGCAGGTGGTAGTTTTTCATTTGGTGGCCGTTCGGGTCTTTACAACAACTTCTCCATTGATGGCGCTACTTCCAACAACGTATTTGGTTTGAGCGCGTTGCCTGGTGGTCAGTCAAACGCCCAGCCGATTTCGGTAGATGCGATTCAAGAGTTACAAGTGTCTCTTTCACCTTACGATGTATCACAAGGCTCGTTCACAGGTGCGGGCGTCAACGCCGTAACGCGCTCTGGTACCAACGACATGCAAGGTTCGGCTTACTATTTTGTGCGTAACCAAAACTACGTAAACAAGAAAGTAGGCGATGTGGAATCGCCCATCTTGGCTTTTAAAAACAACAACTTCGGTGCGCGCTTGGGCGGTGCATTGGTCAAAAACAAGTTATTCTTCTTCGTCAACGTAGAACGCGAAACTCGCACCGATCCTGCGGTATTATTCCCCGTGGATGGTACAGACTCACAAGGCCGCCCCTTCCAACAAACTACCGCCGAATTGAGCCGTTTGAAAACTTTCTTGACAACTACTACCACTGGCAAAGATTGGACTTTTGACCCTGGTTCTTTTGAGAGTTTCGACGCTGAAACAGCCAGTACTAAGTTTTTGGCTAAACTGGACTGGAACATCAACGACAACAACAAGTTCACCATTCGTTACAACCAAATGCAGTCATTTCGTGACGTAGGTCCTTCTGGTTCGGGTGGTTTTGCGGCTGGCCCAGCGGGTGGTCGTTCAAACTCCAACAACACCCTACCTTTCTCTGGGATTTGGTACCGTATCAACAACAACCTGTATAACATCATCGGTGAATTGAACTCTACTTTTGGTAAAGGTAAATTTGCCAACAACTTGCAGGTGGGCTACTCGGCTTTCCGCGATTTTCGCCAAGCACAAGGCGGTGCCGAAAACCCCAACTTCCCAACGGTAGATATCCTCGGACCCAACGGACAGACTTTGACGGCCTTTGGTGCAGAACCTTTCTCACCTAACAACCGCTTAGACCAAGATATTTTCCAGTTGAACAACAAGTTTGACATTTTTGCGGGTGACCACACTTTCTCTATTGGTACTGCCAACGAGTTTTACACTTTCTTCAACGCTTTTACCCCGTTAATTCGTGGCAACTACCGCTTCAATAGCATCAACGACTTCATTGCCAACGTTACCAACGCCCCCGGCACACCAGGCTTTGTGGCACCTGCGGCTTACGCCATTCAGTACTCGGCTTTGCAGGGTGTAGCTGCTCCAGCGGCTGAATGGGGTTCGGCTCAGTATGGTTTTTATGCCCAAGACAAGTGGAACAATGCCCTCGGCTTGAAAAACTTGACTTTGACATATGGCGTGCGCGTGGACATTCCAACGTTTAACGATGAGAGCGTAACCAGCAACCCTGTCACAGACGAGATGACGTTTGCCGATGGTGAAAAAATCAAAGTGAATCAGTTGCCCAAATCAACCCCACTTTGGTCGCCTCGTTTGGGCTTCAACTATGACGTGATGGGTGACAAAACCCTCCAAATCCGTGGTGGTACGGGTATTTTCACGGGTCGTGTGCCATTTGTGTGGATTTCAAACCAAGTGTCAAACACGGGTGCCTTGTTTGGAACCCTCCAAGCAGGTACATCTTCAACGCCTACGTTGGCACAATTGCGTTTCAACCCCGAACCCAATGCTTATGTACCTGCCGTGACAGGAACGCCTACTCAACCTGTCATTCCTCAAACATTCACCATCAACGCCACAGTCAATAACTTCAAATTCCCGCAAGTATGGCGTACCAACTTCGCGGCTGACTATAAACTGCCTTACGGCTTGGTAGCAACAGGTGAGTTTATTTACACCAAAGACATCAACGCTGTCTTTATTCGTGATGCCAACTTGTCTGCACCTGTGGGTACTGTCCTTGGCGACGGTCGCCCATTGTTTGGTGCTGCCAACGGCGATGCGGCTCAACCAGCGGGTCCAGACCGCCGTATCAACGACCGCGTAGTACAGGCATTGGTGATTGACAATATCAACAAAGGCTACTCGATGAGCTTCACGGCGCAGTTGCAAAAAACAACAGGTCCCATCCAAGGTTCGATTGCCTATACTTTCACTGATTCAAAAGACATCAACGGTCAATCAGGTTCTACGGCAGGTAGCTTGTTTACGGGCAACAGCGTCGTAAGTACATTGAACTTGCCCAACTTGGGTTTTGCCAACAACTTGACTCCTCACCGCGTCAATGGCTTCATGTCATGGCGCAAAGAGTGGGTGAAAGATTTCTTGGCTACCAACTTGTCGTTCATTTACTTGGGCTTCACGGGTAGCAACTTCTCTTACACCTACGGTGGCAACCTCAACAGCGATGGCTACTCAAACAAAGATTTGATGTATATCCCTCGCAATCAGAATGAAATCATTTTGGCTCCCACCAACGCTACCGATACACGTACTCCACAAGAAATCTGGAATCAGTTGGATGCTTACATCAGCCAAGACGAATACCTCAACAGCCGCCGTGGCCAGTATGCCGAGCGCAACGGTACTTTCTCGCCTTGGGTAAACCGCTTGGATATGCGCTTGTTGGTGGACATTATGCCGTTCAAAATCGGTAAGAAGCCAGTAACCCTGCAAGGCTCATGGGAAGTACAAAATTTCTTGAACTTGCTCAACAGCAATTGGGGCTTGGTAAAAGTAAACACCCGTTCACAAGTATTGAGTTTTGCTGGCTATGAAGTGCCACACACTGCCGCTACACCTACTACGGGTCGTCCGATATTCACATTCCCTGTCAACAGCGACGGTACGCCTTTGAGCCAGACTTTTATCAACAGCGCAGGTTTAGGCTCACGTTGGCAGATGCAGGCAGGTTTCCGCGTGGTATTCTAAAATCAACAACATCATAAAAGAATCAAAACAATGAATAAACATATTTTTTCAGTAGCGATTGTAGCCACTTTGATGACGGCTTTGGTGGGTTGCCAAGATACCGAGTATCCTACGCCTTCGCCTGCTACTTCGCCTTCTACGCTTGGCGCCCGGGTGCTATTTGTCAATGCCACCCCCGGTAGCACACCACTCAATTTTTTTGTGAGCAACGTACCTGCTGGCACAAGCGTGGCGTTTGGCACAAATACCACTTACAACAACACCCCCGTAGGTCCTATTCAGCTCCGCGCAAAGGCGGCTTCGGGGACCATCGGCGGCGTGTTGGGCAGCGCAGATATTTTGTTTAGAGCGGGTACTACCAATCAAAACAACTTTACGGCAGCCGCCAATACCAGCTACACGTTTTTTGTGACTGACTCACTCAACCGCGCTCGTCCGACCACTATCGGTAACACCGACCCCGGTGGCCCACGTTTCTTGAACGTAACCGATAACTTGGCCGCTCCTGCGACGGGCAACGCCCACATTCGCTTTTTCCATCTTTCATCAAACGCCCCTGCTGTTTGGGTAAATGTGTTGAGAGCAGGTAGCACCACACCCGTGGCTTCTTTTGCCAACCGCGCTTTCCGCGCCGTTTCGACAGGTTCGGGGGCTACATTGGTCAATTTTGCTAACTTTACGCCTATTGCTGCAGGTACGTACAACGTAGAAGTACGCACTGGCAGTGCCACTGGCCCCGTAGCGCTTACAGTACAAGGCGTAGCCCTTGCCGATGGCAAAATTTACACGCTTTATGCGCGTGGATTGGTGCGCGGTGCAGGCGCCAATGCGCTGGGCGCAGGAGTGATTTTGCACAACTAATTCAAGTATGCTTTCATAGAGAATCCCGCGCCTC
>JALOLW010000148.1 GCA_025455795.1 Spirosomataceae bacterium | reverse complement strand
CCTAAATATATAGGTTTCTGCCGAAACGTGACGTAAAGGTAGCAAAGAAAATATTTTACGGTAGGTATGGAACTGGAAGAACGGCCAAAAAACAGGCCGACCAAGGCAGTTTTATGGACGAATTTAGCACATTGAAGAAGTTTAGGGGTTCAAAACCGCCAGCATAGTTTGCATTTTGAGTTCGGTCTCTTGCCACTCTTTTTCGGGTACCGAGTCTTCGGTAATGCCCCCGCCCGCGTACAGGGTAGCCACGCCCTCTTGTACTTTCATACAGCGCAGATTGACAAACAAGTGCGAAGCGTTTTCGACATTGACAGGCCCCAAAAAACCGCTGTAAAACTCACGGTGGTAGCCTTCATGCTCCTGAATAAACTGCAAAGACGCAAATTTGGGCATTCCACACACCGCCGACGTAGGGTGCAGCAGTTCGAGCATGACGCTGCCCATTTCGGGAAAATTGATGGCTTTGGTGTCCACAGTATAATCGGTACGAAGGTGCATCAGATTGCCCGCTATCACGGTCTTGGGACCTTCTTCTACAAACTCCCGCACCCTGATTTTTTTGAAACACTCAATAATGTAGCGACTCACAAACGCCTGTTCTTCAATCTCTTTCTGCGTCCAAGTGGCATGTTTGGGGGAGATAGGCTGTCCGTCTGCCCCAAGTGCCGACTGCGTACCTGCCAACGACACCGTGCGAAAAACGCCTGCTTCATCCACGCTCACGAGGATTTCGGGCGTGGCACCGAGCCATACTTGCTGCAACTGCGGTAGATAGACCAACGACACGAAAGCATTGGGGTATTTTTGGCAAAGCCGCTCAAATACTTCCGTAAAACACAAATCATCGGGCCATTCGATTTGATTGTTGCGCGACAGCACCACTTTTTGCATTTTGCCCGCTTCTATGGCTTCGATGGCCGTTTGAACCAGTGTTTGGTAATCGTTTTTGGTTTGAGGCTCTGGGAGCGAAGCGCGTAGTTTTTGGGTAGTTTGGCGCGGGGTACGCAGTCTTTGTGTTGTTTGTTTTAGCCAATCTGTTACCGATGTATTTTCGTTGGTAACAGCCGATTGTTCCGTCAGAATTTCGTTTTTTTCATCAAATCGAAAATACAAATCGGCTTCGATGAAAAGCGAATCAGTAGCGTCAAGATTGAGGAACGGGCTGACCACAAAACCCGCAGGTAAGTCTTCCAAATTGGCTTTTACGCGCGGAATGTCGCGGTTGAGATTGACAATCAGCCGTTTGTCGGTTTGACGGGGAAGCCGCCACAAGGCCACCGCAAAACCCTTATCATAGCCAGCCTGCCAGCCCGATTGGGGTGTGACTTGGGCGGAAGTAGTCACCAATTCTTGCACGTTTTCTGCTGCTGTGTGTGTCATGTTTTGATAACACTATTTTGAGGAAAATTGTGCTAAATTCATGCACCATTTTGCAATCGGAATGGCTACTATCACGCCCAACGCATCGGCTATGCCATCCCAAAGGTCAAAAGTACGACCAATGGGCAGGACGTGCTGCCAGATTTCGATAAAAAAACCGTAAAGCGTCAGCCCTCTCACTACGGCCCACGGGTGCTGCGGTTTGGCCCAGTACCAAAGCGCACTCATGATGCCAAAAGCCCCGAAATGATGGAGTTTGTCCCAACCGAGGTCGGGAACGTCTTTGCCAGGGAGTGAGCAAAGCCCCAAAATCACCAACGACCACGCAAGGGCAAGGTAGGGTTTTTGAAGAAACGTCACGGGTTGGTTTTCTTTAAGTCTTTTTTCAGAATAAATCCTTGCGTGGTTTTTTCTTTGGCATTGGTAAAATAGCCATAGACGTAGTTGGGGGTTTCGCGGATACCCGAAAATTTATCTCCTTTCAACAAAAACGCTTTGCGCTGACTGGCAGGATTGGTGGCATGGTGGAAAAACGTTTTGGAGGCCGCCACTTGCCACTCAGCAAAGTTATCTTCCGCCATTTTGAAGGCTTCAATCGTCACGCCGCCACATTCGGCACCTTCTACGGTGTGTTTTTGGGGTTCTTTGTCGGGTTCGAGGGTATCGTGCGACAGCATCACTTCTTTGACCAACAGCCAGTTTTTGGTAACAGACTGGTACTGAAACGTGTAGTCATAGCCCCAACGATTGCGACTTCCGCCGTAAAAACGCAGCGTGAAGGCGTTGTTTTGAATGGTCGTTTCGTCGTAGGGGTCGCCAAAAACACCCCCACAGTGGTAGCACATCACGATTGCGTCGTTGCGCTTGGCCACTTGTAACTTTCCCTGCGCGTTGCGTACAAGTACGAGCAAAGGTCGTTTTTCGGGCTGGTCAAAGTTGCCCGTTTCGGCTTCTTTGGGGTTTTTCAATATCAAAATCGCGTCGGGTTGGCCGTCACCGTTGAGGTCGCCTTTCACGGCATCCATGACCACCATTCCTTTTTCTACAAAAGGCTTTAATTCAGGACTTTGCACGTATTTTTGAGCGTAAATAACCGTACTGACAAGAAACAGAATCAAGATTTTTTTCATTGTAAAATGTGTGAGGAATGTGACTGTTTTTACATTTTAATTACTAAAGCAAAAGTTTTCGGGTGCTTGATTCGTCGCATTCAACCCCACAAGGGTTTTGACCCTTGCGGGGATACACCCGAAAACTTTTGCTTAACCCTTTAATTACACCAAAAACTGAAACAAATCAGGTTTGTCGTTGAGGTATTCATACACCACGCGGGCTTCGTTCATGCGCTCCATCAACGGGGCAAAATCGTTTTTGGATTTGAGTTCAATACCTACCAAAGCGGGACCTTGTTCACGGTTGGTCTTTTTGGCGTATTCAAAGCGCGTGATGTCGTCGGTGGGACCGAGTACGTTCAAAAACTCCCGAAAAGCCCCCGAGCGTTGCGGAAAACGCACAATGAAATAATGTTTTAGCCCTTCGTAAAGCAGCGAGCGTTCTTTGATTTCTTCGGTGCGGGTGATGTCATTGTTGCCCCCGCCGATGAGCAGCACCACGTCTTTGCCTTTGATTTGGTCTTTGATTTGGTCGAGGGCAGCCACCGTGAGCGCGCCCGCAGGCTCTACCACAATCGCCTCTTCGTTGTAGAGTTGGAGAATGGTAGAACACACCTTGCCTTCGGGAACAAGCAAAATATCGTCGAGGTTTTGGCGACATACTTCAAAAGTAGCCTCCCCTGCGCGTTTGACAGCAGCCCCGTCCACAAACTTATCAATGTTGTCGAGCGTCACGACATGGCCTTCTTGGATGGCAGTGTGCATCGTAGGAGACCCAACTGGCTCTACACCGATGAGGCGCGTAGCGGGGCTGAGTTGTTTGAACACCGTCGTCACGCCCGAGGCCAAGCCACCGCCACCGATGGCAAACAGCAGGTAATCAATCTTAAAATCGGCATCGCGGAAGATTTCGAGGCCCACCGTCCCCTGCCCTTCCATCACCTGCACGTCGTCGAAGGGATGAATAAACGTAGCGTGCTGGTGGTCACAAAAGTGCTTGGCTGCGTGGTAGGCATCGTCGTAAGTATCGCCGTGGAGGACGACTTCGATTTGGTCTTTGCCAAAAAGTTTGACTTGTTTTACTTTCTGAGCGGGCGTAGTCGTTGGCATGAAAATCGTCCCTTTGACGGTCATTTTGTTGCACGCATACGCCACTCCCTGCGCGTGGTTGCCCGCGCTGGCACACACCACGCCCTTTTCCAGGGCTTCGGGCGACAGACTCGCCATTTTGTTGTAAGCACCCCGAATTTTGTAGGAACGTACTACCTGCAAATCTTCGCGTTTGAAGTAAATATTGGCCTCATATCGTTCCGAAAAATTGAGGTTTAACTCCAAATCGGTGTGTTTGGCCACTTTCCGAATCCGTTCGGCAGCTTGCAAAATATTGTCAAAAGTAGGTGAGGCAGCTTTGGGCGATTTCGATGACGTAATGCTCATGGAGAAAGGGGGTTGATTTTTGAAATACGGCTCAAAATTAGGGTTAAAAACCAATCTTTCCTTTTCTGCCTTTGTCTTGTTTTCCTTCGTAGTGGGTTTTGAGTTCGCGGAGTTCTTTTTCAAAACCACCCGACAGAATCGGAAAACGGCACCACGAGCGTGGGTCAAGGCTGAGGTCGTCTAAGTGAAACCCGGGCGCGTAGCGTTCCCGCTTCCACTGATTGCGGCTCCACAATTTAAAAAATCGCTCCACCGAAGTCAGCAACACTTCGCGGGGGTAGCGGTCGGCAAAACGCACCTCTATCCATTGAAAACACTCTTTGGGTGATTTTTTATCGCGGATAGCTACTTTTTCGATGACATCAAGCACCTCGTAGGGCATCAGGTCTTTCTCGTCGGTTTGGGTTTGGGCCAGCGGACGCAATTCGGCGGTGGGTTGGAGATTGTTAACTTTGTTCAAACCCTCAATTTTGATATGATGCCCTTTGACGTGGCAACCAGTAGTTTCGAGCCACCGCAGCCAATGCCGCAGCCAATGCTTGTCAATGCCCGCCAACGGGCTGATGCTGCCCGCCGTGTCGCCGTCCATGGTGGCGTAGCCTACGGCCACTTCGGAGCGGTTGGAGGTAGCAAGAAGCAAGTGATTGGAGAGATTGGTAAGCAGCCACACACTCGGGGCGCGAACCCGCGCTTGGATGTTTTGGAGCGGCACATCGTCTTGTTCCCACGTCAAATTTCGGCCTATTTGCTTCTCTATCAAATCTTTGTAGGTTTCGACAAGACCGTTGATGTTGATGTTGTAAAACGTCGCCCCGATGGATTCGGCCAGACTTGCTGCCGAGTTGTAAGTGGCTTCCGAGCTATTTTCAGTACCTTGGTAAATGCTGTGAATCAACTGTTTACTGATGCCCTCCACGGTAGTTTCGGCCTGTATTTTTTGAATGTATCCTAGTTTTTGTTTGAATTTTTCCAACCCGATGCTCTCGTCGGCCAAGCGTATCATCAAACCGCACAACGCCACGCAAGCGCAGGAGTCTGCTCCACCCGAAAGCGATACCGTAAAGCCCTGTGAGCGCGATTTGCGGAGGTAGTCAAACAACGCCAAACACACCGCCCGCGCAAACTCCTCTTCTTTGAGGTAGCCACCCCGCTCAAACGCCTCCAACTCGGCCACTTGGTACGCGGGTGTTGCTTCCGACCACTGAAAACTGTCGGTCACTTTCCAGTTGCCTGCTGGCAAAGGTGATTTGATTTGGCTGTGCGAGAGCCGCGAAACATCGGTATCTATCACCGCCGAGGTGAGATGAAAATCGTCGTACCCAAACCTCGGACTGGACGCCAACAACGTGCCGTCGGACGCAATCATGGCATCGCCGTCAAACAGCAAGCGGCCCGACTCGTTGCCGAGCAAATTGGTATAAATGTAGCTGCACGAAAACGCCCGCGAACCATCAATCACAAACCGTTCGCGGGTCATAAACTTATAAAACGCAAACGGACTCGCGCTTGGGTTGAGGATGATGTCCACGCCACGGTCGAAGTGCGTTCGTCCGGGGCGTTGGGCTACCCAAGCGTCTTCACAAATCTCAAAACCAATCCGAATCCCCGAAACGTCAAAGACCAAATCGCCCACTGGGTAGCTAAATTCACCAATTTTGACCTCTTCCCGCGCGCCCGCAGGCCAACGGTGAAACCAGCGGTCTTCGTAAAACAAGCCGTAGTTGGGCAGGTGTTGTTTGGCCACAAAACCCAAAATCCGCCGATTGACAATCAAACAAGCCGTGTTGTAAAGTTTGTTGTTCAACCGCAGCGGCAGCCCCACCGACACCGCCACGCCCGACGTGTGCGCTACAACCTCGTGCAGACTTTCTAAGGCTTGATTGAGGGTATTTTGACTGTAAAAGGCGTCGTCGCAGCCATAGCCCGTGAGGCATAGTTCGGGCAAGCAAAGCAAGCTAATCTGCTGTTGGCGAGCGGCTTCGATGGCAGCGATGATGTGTTGGCGGTTGGCTTCCCAAGCCAATGGGGTGGTATTGATGGTGCCTGCGGCTACTTTGAGGAGCATATTTTGAATGAGTGATGAGAAAATGAGTGAATCGCTGTCTTTAAAACGAGAGTAGTGGTTTTTGGGTTTGGGGAAATAGAAAATTGTTAGAAATTTGTGGGTGTGTCTGACAATCTAAATGTTCTTTGCCTTATTTTGTTGATATTTTGGAGGCGAAGTCACTTACCCAGTCCGACCCTATCGCCCACATACAGCGCGTGGGCATTGTTTTTTTACCAAAAAAAATTAGCCAAAACCCTTATATGAAAAAAGTCTGCATCATTGGGGCAGGTTCTACGGGAATCGCCGCCGCCAAAACCCTCAAAGATCACGGTATCAGTTACGATTGTTTCGAGAAAGGCTCCGACATCGGCGGCAATTGGCGGTACGACAACGACAACGGGATGTCGTCGGCGTACCGTTCGCTGCACATCAACACCAACCGCGAGGTGATGGCTTACAGCGACTATCCCCTCACGCGCGACCTGCCCATGTTTCCGCACCATAGCCATATCATCAAGTATTTTGAAGAATACGTTGAGCATTTTGGCCTGCGCGACAGCATTACTTTCAACACCGCCGTGACCGACGTATCGCGCAACGCCAACGGTACGTACCGCGTCACGACCGACCAAGGCGATACGCGCACCTACTCTCACGTGATGGTCTGCAACGGCCACCACTGGAATCCCCGCTTTCCCGAGCCACCCTTTCCTGGGGAGTTTGCGGGCGAGGTGCTGCACGCGCATCATTACCGTGTCCCCGAACAAATCATGTACAAAAACGTTCTCATCGTGGGGATTGGTAACTCCGCCGTGGACATAGCCTGTGAAGCGGCCAAACTCCACAGCGGGCGCGTCACGATTTCGAGTCGTAGCGGCGCGTACATCGTTCCCAACTGGTTTATGAGTATGCCGTTTGATGATTTGGCCAATCCCCTCACCGCCAAACTCCCCCTGAGTATTCAGCGGGCGTTGCTCAAAGTGTCGCTGTATTTGGCGCGGGGCAAACAGGAAGACTACGGCGTGCCTACGCCCAAGCGTCCACCGCTGCAAGAACACCCTACGCTTTCGCAAGAATTGCTCAATTTGAGCGGACGCGGACTGATAGATTTTAAGCCCAATATCAAAGAATTTAGGGGAAAAGAAGTGGTTTTTGAGGATGGCAGCAGCGGCACTTACGACATGATAGTTTATGCCACGGGTTACCGCGTCACGTTTCCGTTTTTGAAAGAGCATACTTTCGACGTGGGTAGTTCCAACGAGTTTAGGCTGTACAAAAAAGTGATTCACCCCGACTGGCCCAATCTGTTTTTTATGGCGTTGGTACAGCCACTTGGTGCCATTATGCCCTTGGCAGAGGTACAAGCCAAATGGGTAGCCAAACTTATCACGGGCGAGTGCAAACTCCCCTCACAGCAAGCCATCAAAGAGAGTATTGAACAAGACCGCCAAGCCATGCAGCGGCGCTACAAGGCATCGCCACGGCATACGCTTCAAGTAGATTTTTTTCCGTACAAAGAAAGCATTGAGCGCGAAATGAAGCGGCGGTAATAATCCAAACTTTATTCATCTATTTCATGCGAACATTTATTGTTTTTATTCTTGTTTTTAATTCGCTTTTTGCGCTTGCACAACCTCAAATTATTTTTCAAGACACCCTTGGTAGTCAGCCTGTTGGGTGGAAACTTCGTAATTCTACACCGCACGATTGGCGGTGGTACAACAACGTAGGCGTAGGCAATGGTGGTGGCTTACGCATGAAACTCCCCAACGACAGCAACTACGTAGCAACCTCAGCCGTCAATCTTGTGGCAGGGCAAACTTATACGCTTTCGTTCAAGGCACGAATGGATGAAGGCTCTACTTCAAGACTGGTAAGTGTGGGCTACAACGAGCAGCAATCTTGGGGTGGCACTTCGTTTATTTTCAGCGCACAACTCCCCACCGACTCCTACAATACGCCTCCTTTTACGGAGTACAATCCCACCTTTACAGTACCACAAGACGGGGTTTATTTTTTTATTTTCAACTTCACGCAAAACGGTTATGCCTTTACATACATGGACGAAATTGTGATTGAGCGTACTATTTTCCCACAAACGACAATCACTTTTCCCGCCCAAAACGCATCCTACAACGAAGGTACTGATTTGACCCTGACTGCTTCTGCCTCCGATTCCGACGGTAGTGTGGCAAAGGTCGAGTTTTTTGCCAACGGCGTCAAACTCGGCGAAGACCTCACCGCGCCTTACGAGTATCAGTGGATCAATATTTTACCAAAAGACTATCAATTAATTACCAAAGCTACCGACAACCGTGGTAATGTCACGACTTCGGAAATAGTCAATGTACGAATGAATTTTAGAGACGGAAGTTTTGGCAAATATGTGCATTGGGATTTTGATAAATCCACCAACAACCAGTTTGACTACTGGACCCTCAAAAACGGAGATTTCAAAACCCGCACGGGTTGGCGCAATACGCCCTGTTTTGAAATATTTAGTGCATATTCCAACAACTTTGCCGCCTCGCCTGGGGTGTATCTACGCGCAGGAGAAACGTACAAATTGGAGTTATTGAGCGATTGCAGTGGCACCAAAAACCCTCGGTTTTACGTCAATACCTCCCAAGAATTGGGGGGCATGCTTATTGATACGATTCGGATTACGTCCAATGACAACTTCAACCTGGTCAAAACCAAAACTTTCAGCGTTTCTGCCAACGGTACTTATTATCTGATTATCAACTAT
>JALOLW010000147.1 GCA_025455795.1 Spirosomataceae bacterium | reverse complement strand
CTTAGGTCGTTATGCTGCCAAAGTAAAACTCAGAGAGCCTGCAAATATTTCTCTGCCGTTGCCAAGTGCTGTTTTTGCTTGTTTTCGGGCATTTTGTCAAAAGTTTTGACGAGCATTCCGAGGCGTGGATTGGACAGAAAAAAATCACGGTGGGTGTGCATAAATCGCCAAAAGAGACCGTCCCAAACCTCGCACCAAGGGGCTTTGGGGTAATTGCTCATTTTCAACACGTAGCTGCTACCGCTAATGTAGGGCTTGGTAGCCATCAGGCCGCCGTCGGCAAACTGACTCATGCCATAGACATTGGGTACCATCACCCAGTCGTAGGCGTCAATAAACAACTCCATAAACCACCGATACACCTCATCGGGGTCAAACTCGCAGAGCAGCATAAAGTTGCCGAGGAGCATCAGCCGTTCAATGTGGTGACAGTAGCCCGTAGCCAGTACTTTCTGGATGGTATCGTCAATGGGCTGTATGCCCGTAGTGCCGTCGTAAAAACTTGGCGGTATTTTTCGCTTGAATTGCCAGAAATTGGTCGTGCGCTCTTGCACGCCTTTGTAAACATACACCCCCCTGATAAACTCCCGCCAACCGATGATTTGACGGACGAAACCTTCCAAAGAGTTGAGCGAAATGCCTTGGTTTTGGGCAAATTCGAGCGTTTTTTGGATGATTTGTGGCGGTGTCAGCAAGCCGACGTTGAGCATGGGCGTAAGTACGCTGTGGTGCAAAATGACCTCTTGGGCTACAATCGCATCTTCATATTCGCCAAATTCGGCAAAGCGATTTTGCAAAAACTGTTCCAACCAACGCTCGGCCTCGGCGTGGGTAGTAGGATAAATAAAATCGGGCGAAACGCGCCCTAAATGGTTGCTGAAATGCTGCTTGACGTAAGCCGTCGCTTCTTTGTAAAATGGATTAGAAACGGGATGTTGGACGGGCGGTGGGATTTTGGTTTTGGGGTATTTCAAACGGTTTTCGGCGTCAAAACTCCATTTGTCGCCCGTAGGTTTGAGGTTTTCATCCACCAAAATCCGTAGTTTTTTGCGTTGCTGAACGTAAAAATCGGTTTGAAAATACCGCTTTTTCCCCTCAAAATACGCTTTCAAATCTGATTCGACGTTGATAAACGACGCACTCGGATGCTTCTGTAAAGTTAGTCCGTAGGCGGAAGCCGCGCGGCGGAGGCGTTTTTCCAACCAATCATCACATACGTCAAAATAATGGATTTGACTTACGCCTTTGTGTGTCAAATGAGGGAGTAGCGTCCGAATGTCGCTGCGGTCGTCGGTGGCTTCAACGTAGCTTATTTTCAGCCCATTGTGTCGCAAGAAGTCCTCGTAGTACTTCATGCTGGCGCGGTGAAAGACGAGTTTTTGTTGGTGAAATTTGTACTGCCGAAAAAACAAAAACTCTTCGACAAGATACACTTCATCGGCCCGACGGAGCAGTGTCAGGTCGGCAAACAACTGATGCGGAAATACAACGGCGACGGATTGGGTCATTTGTTTTTGGGGCTTCTGCACTGGTCGCTGCAATACTTGACTTCGTCCCAGACTTTTTCCCATTTTTTGCGCCAACTGAACGGACGCCCGCAGGTTGGGCAGATTTTCTGCGGCAAATGCTGCTTTTTGACTCCTTTCATTGTTCGATTCGGGCGGGGGCTTTGCCTACTTTGGCGTAACTGAGCCGCGACAATCGCTGCGTGCTGTGGTAGCTGTCCAAACCACTGCACGTGACGGTTTGGGCTTTTTCCAAATCCACAAAACCATCGGCGTAGAGGCAGTTGTCGGGTACGATGATTTTGACGATTTTGCCAATCACCAAAAACGTACCGTTGAGTTCGATGTCAATTTTTTGAACAAACTCGCAGGCAAATTTTACGGCACTTTCTTGGACAAAAGGTGCGTAAATCCCCGCGTGAAACTCGGGCGTAAGTCCCACCTCTCCAAACTCTGAGAGCCCTTCTTCGTACTTGGCCGATGTTTGGTGCGCTTGTTCATAAAAACTCGGCAAAACGTGGTTGAGCGTGTAAGATTGCGTGTTCAGGATATTGCCGAGGGTGTTTTGTTTGGGTTCGTTGGGGCGCACTACCACGCCACAAAGGGCGGGATTGGCCCCCAAGTGAAACAACGAACTAAACGCTGTCAGGTTGTCGTTGCCTTCTGGGCTGCGCGTACCTACGAGCACGAGGCTCTTAAAGCCCCCGAGTGAATTGATGAAATTGGCGCGGTAGCGGGTTTCGAGTTGCACGATGTCTTCGTGGTGGAGTATCATCTTTTACTGATTTTATTGAGTGTAATGGGCCGCTATAAATCACACTTAAAGCGCTGAATGTCAGCACTTCGCTTCTCACGGTGCTTTTGGCTCACGCCGCTATTGACGCGCTTGCGCCAAAGGTTGAAGCTACTGCGTTTGAGGGTTTTTCGCATGAGCGCAATCACGTCTTTTTCGGCCAATCCAAACTGAAACTGTATGGCTTCAAAAGGCGTGCGGTCTTCCCATGCCATCTGAATCACACGGTCGGTGTCTTCGGGGGTCATATTCGTACCAGTTTTTTTTCTCGTAAAATATCCAACGTCAAGCAGTTGGCATCATAGACTTTGTATTTGAGGATTTCAAACAAAAACAGCGTGTGGTCGCCCGAGGGGATGTGGGTTTCGCGGCGCAAAAGCAGCCGTGCGCTGGGGTTTTTCAAGACCGTGAATCCCTCCCAGGTTTCGAGCCCATCTTTCTTGTGGAGATAGGCGTGCTTGTCGGTGTTTTTGCCGCTTTCGTTGCCCAGTTTTTTGACCAAATTGAACTGATTTTCGTGCAGTAGCTGCAACACAACGAGGTCATTGTGAAGCAGATTTTCAAAAGTCTTGGAGGCCGAATCAATCGCAATCATGTACTTTTTGGGCTGCATACTCACCGCCGACACGTAGTTGCAAATGTTCATATTGACCACGCCCTCTTGGTACGTGGCGAGGCTATAAATCGGTACGTTGATGAGATTCCAGGGCTTTTTCATCAAATCTTGACGCTTGATACGCCCCCGTCAATGTGCAGCACTTGACCCGTCACCCAAGCCGACTCGCTACCGAGCAGGTAAGCTGCCGCCGCCGCGATGTCGTCGGCAGTGCCGATTTTTTTGAGCGGGTGGCGTTGGGCGTTGGCTTCGATTTTTTCGGGGGTGTTGAGCAAGTTGCCCGCGAGCGGAGTCTGCGTGATGGAAGGAGCGATACAATTGACCCGTATTTTGGGCGCAAGTTCGGCGGCCAATGCCCGCGTCAGGCCCTCAATCGCGCCTTTGGAGGCGGCCACTGCCGAGTGGAAGTTGAACCCCATCTGTACCGCTACCGTCGAAAACAGCACGATAGAAGGGTTTTCAGCGTTTTTGAGTTTGGGCAAACACGCCTGAATGACCTTGATAGCTCCCAACACTTGGAGTTTGTAGTCTTCCAAAAAATCATCGGGTTTGAGGCGGGCAAAAGGCTTCAAATTGATAGCACCGGGGCAGTAAGCCAGCCCGTCGAGGCTATCGGGCAAAAAACTGAGGTCGAGCGACTCGTCGAGTACATTGAGCGGGTACGAACTGACCTGTGGGTGTTGAATCGTTACGGGGTTTTTGAAATATGTCCCATACACGCGGTGTGAGGCTGATAGTTTGGTACTCAGGGCCGCTCCGATACCCGTGCTGTGGCCTACGATAAGGAAATTTTTCATGCGGTAAAAAACGACTTGATGTTGAAAATCCTAACTTCCAAATCAAGCGGAATGTTTTCTACAATTCCGAAATGACTTCAAAACCTTTGTAACTTCCTGTGATGGCCAATCCACTGATCATTTTCGCTATTTTTTTGCTTTTGAGTTTTAGGGCTATTTCGTTGATAGTGGCTCCGCTTCCGATGGCATCATCAATGATTAGTACGTGATTGAATTTGGGTTGGTCGGGTACTACAAAAGTTTTCTTGGCATTGGCTACCCGTTCAAAGAGTTTGGATAACGCTTTTTGGGGTATTATGATGGGATTGCTTATTTTTTTGACCTGCACAGTAGGAAGTGGAACACTCAAATGCTTCTCCAAATAAGCCATAATTTGTACCTGCCGTTTGATAGTAGGCGGCACAAAAACCACGGCATCTATTTGGTGCTGAATGATAAAATACAATACCCTATTTTTGATTTCTTCTACGATTGTTTTCATCAGCACTTTATTTTGGCCTTGCTTGGCAAAGTGCATGAGCATTCCCAACTTGGTCTTGCCAAACCGCTCAATGGCATAAAAATCCAAATAGTACAAAAAATCCACGCCAATATCACCGATGCCTTTTGTTCCTTTCAATTTAGGCAGTCCATCAATCAAGTTATTTTGGTAGAATCTTAGGTATTTACTGCGTGTTTCAATGTATTCGTCAATGGTTTTGGCCAGAGGTAGTTGTTGTTGAGTACACCAATATCGCATGGCATCAACGCCTGTAAGCAGATGACCCATGGCATCTATCCATAGAAAATGTTGCTTTAAAAACGTCTCTTTCTCGGGGTCAATGACACTTGTGGGGAGATGTTGAGTGGCCTGTTCTACCAAATGATAATAGACGTGCGGTGCCGAGCCTATTTTTTCGATTTTGTTTTCTTCCAGCAGCACATCTATCAATTTGTGAATGTATTGTCGAGAAAAATTCATTTTAGTAGCCATCAAATCAATAGATGATGCCCCATTTTTTTGGAGGAATTGCAGGATGAGTTGTTTGGATTTCATGTTGCAAAAATACGTTGTTTACAGTAAATAGTTTACTGTAAACAAAATTATGTCTAATGTGCTGATTATCTTATCTTTTGCCTAACTCTATTGCTTCCATTTGAGAGACTTTTCCGTTGTCGAGTGTGAACCTCAGCAGGGTTCTTACTTTGTGAAAACCTTCACGCCCTGCCGCGCCGGGGTTGAGGTAGAGCATATTTTGGAGGGTTGGGTCGCGCAAGACGCGCAGGATGTGCGAGTGTCCACACACAAAAATGTCGGGGGGGTGGGTTTTGAGCAATGGCCTTACGGTAGGGTTGTATTTGGGCGGTGCGCCGCCGATGTGCGTCATCCAGACGCGGAAGCCTTCTATCTCAAAATGTTGGTTTTCGGGCGCTGCCCAGCGTACCTCTTTGGCGTCAATGTTGCCATGGACTGCCCGTAAAGGCTTGAAAGCCTGCAATTTCTCTAAGATTTCGACCCCGCCCACGTCGCCCGCGTGCCAGATTTCGTCGCAGTCTTTGAAATGGGTAAAAACGGTGTCGTCCAAAAAGTAGTGCGTGTCAGAGATTAAGCCAATGCGGGTCATGCGTGTGAGGGTTTGCCAATCGGTGTTAGCGGGAAAGTTGGGCGTGTTTGTCTATATTTGTTCCCAAAATTATCAAAAATGGCAAAGAAAAAGCTATGTATTGGTTCGCCAATTCAATCCGTGCTTTTACCGACGCTTGTGGGCATTTGGATAATTATCGGCATATTTGCAAATTGACTCAAAAACAACCCTGTGATGAAACGTTTCTACTACTTACTTTGGCTGATGGGCGTATGGGCTCAATCGGCTCTGGGGCAGGCACTTACCATCAAGCCTGAGTTTCCAAGCCCCGATAAAGAAGTCACGCTGACTTTTGACCTTACTCAAGCCAAAGACAACCGCAAGGTGGGCTTGCTCAATCAAATGAGCGGCTTGTATGTGTGGGCGTGGGGCGGCTCCGACCCCAACAACAAAACCGCCGAGTTTGGCCCCATGGGACAGACGAGCTTTTCGCAGGCGTTTGCGCCGGGACTGCTCACGCGCGTCAGCGAAAACGTGTGGAGCATCAAATTGATTCCCCAAAATTACCTCACCGTCACGGGCGGCAAAACGCTCCGATGGATGGGTGTACTGGTCAAAAACGCCAATGGCTCCGCCCAAACCGAAGATTTTTTGTTTGACTTATACCCTGCCAATCAGTTGATTGTACGATTTGAAACCCCCACCGCCCGCAATTTTTACGTGGATGCCAACAGCACGTTGAGCGTCCGCGCCAAAGCCTCTGCCCGTGCGTCACTCACGCTCACGCTCGATGGCACCACCGTGGCCACGGCCACCGATACCGTGCTGCGCGCTACCGTACCCGTGGGTGCTACGCCCAACCAACGCCGCACGCTCCGCATCAGTGCCACGGCCAACAACCAGACCGTGACCGACTCGCTCAGTTTTATCATCAGTCCCACCCCCCGCGTGGCGGCTGTGCCTGCGGGCGCACGTCATGGCATCAATTACACCTCGCCCACGTCGGCGACTTTGGTGCTGTTTGCCCCGCAGAAGAAGTTTGTGCATCTCTTGGGTGATTTCAACGATTGGGAAGCCCGACCCGACTATTTGATGAATGTAGCCCCCGACGGCCAGACTTATTGGCTGACTCTCAACAACTTGGTGGCTCAAAAAGAATACGCTTTTCAGTATTTGGTAGAAGGCACCGTGGCTGTGGGCGACCCTTACTGCGAGAAAATCCTCGACCGCAACAACGACCGCTTCATTCCCGCGAGTACCTACCCCAACCTGATGCCGTTTCCAACCAAAGCGCAGGGCAGCATCGTATCGGTACTTCAAACCGCCCAAACGCCCTATCCGTGGAAAGTCAATAATTTCAAACGTCCCGCCAACGAAGATTTGGTGATTTATGAACTGCACGTGCGCGATTTTGTGGGAACCCAAGCCTACAAAACCGTAACCGACTCGTTGCCTTACCTCAAACGCCTCGGCGTCAATGCCATTGAGTTGATGCCGATTATGGAGTTTTCGGGCAATGATTCTTGGGGCTACAATCCGATTTACTACACCGCCCCCGACAAAGCCTACGGTACCCCCAACGACCTCAAAGCATTCATAGATCGCTGTCACGAGTTGGGCA
Source organism: Spirosomataceae bacterium (assembly GCA_025455795.1). Lineage (GTDB taxonomy): Bacteria > Bacteroidota > Bacteroidia > Cytophagales > Spirosomataceae > Runella. Next base: position 1,833 of record JALOLW010000147.1, on the reverse strand, counting down.
TTGCGGTGCTGCTCGACATGGTTCTCAACCAAGCCGATTTTGAGTTTCCGTACGTCAAAATGTACTGGGATGGCACGATGCCCGCCGCCAACAGCCCCATGTTCAACCAGTCAGCCACGCACCCGTTCAGTGTTTTTTTTGATTTCAACCACGAAGCTCCCGCTACCCAAGCCTACGTGCAACGGGTCAATGATTTTTGGTTGAAAGAATACCGTTTTGACGGCTACCGTTTTGATTTGTCCAAGGGCTTTACGCAGGTCAATTCGGGCAACGACGTGGCGCGTTGGGGCCGCTACGACGCGAGTAGAGTGGCGATTTGGAAGCGTATTTACGACCAAATCCGCCGCACCGACCCCACGGCTATCGTGATTTTGGAGCATTTTGCCGACGACAACGAAGAAGCCGAACTCATGAATTATGGGATGCTAACTTGGGGCAACGAAAACGGGGCGTTTCGAGAAAGCATCAAAAATGGCAAGGGCAACTTCTTCCGACTTTCGTGGAAAAACCGTGGACTGCCTAAGCCTGCTTCCATCGGCTACATGGAAAGCCACGACGAAGAACGCCTCGTATATGACGCACTCACCAACGGCGGTGCGGGTAAAGATTATCTCGTCAAAACCCTCCCCAACGCACTCGAAAGGGCTAAAGCCCTCGCCTCGCTGTTTTTCTTGGTGCCTGGCCCAAAGATGATTTGGCAGTTTGGGGAGTTGGGCTACGACGTGTCTATCAACGAAAACGGACGCACAGGCCGCAAGCCCATCCGTTGGGAATATCAACGCGACCCTAACCGCCTCAAACTCTACAAAACTTACGCCGAACTCATCAAACTCAAAACCTCCCAAGCGGCATTTCGCAGCAGTGAGTTTACGCTCGACGTAGCCACCGAAATCAAGCGAATTGCGCTCACACATCCTTCCATGAACGTACAAGTTGTGGCCAATCTGGGCGTCGAATTTCAGCGGTTGGCGTTGCCCGTGGGCAAGTGGTTTGATTATTTTACGGGACAAGAAGTCAATGTTGCCAACAACGACCCGCAGTATTCTTTCGCGCCGGGGCAGTTTCACGTACTGACTTCTACCAAACTCCCCACGCCAGAGCGTGATTTGACGCCGTGGAGTATTCAGCCCGTCACGTCGGTAGAGCCGCTGTCGGTGCAGGTCGTGGTCGCACCCAATCCTGCGCGGGAGCAGTTGCGAGTAAGCTGGCAAAACGACCACCGTGGCCCCGTCCAAATCGCTATTGCTGACATGGCAGGGCGCACCCTCACCACCCAAACGGCAGAGAAAAATACGGACTTTTTCGCTCACGAAATGGCCGTTGAAAAGCTTTCCAGCGGCACTTATTTCCTCCAAATCACCGAAGGCGAGCAGCGAAGCACCAAAAAGTGGGTGAAGCAGTAACACAACAAAACAGCCCGCCAGCAACGCTGACGGGCTGTTTGTACTACCCTATCTTATTTTTACTTTTTCTTCTTCTTTTTGACCGTAAACGGTAGTAGGGGTTATTACCCGAAAGTGTACCTACATTTACCTTAGGAATATCACCAAGCTTTCCTACAATTTGGACACCAACTGTGTAGGTGGCATTGTTGGCCAAACACACTGGAAGATTTGTAACGGTAAACTTAGTGTTTAGGCGGTGCTAAAAGTCTAATACCCAAAAATCTCTTCCAACGTCAGTTTTTTCAACGCCCCGTATTTTTGGAGTTCGTCGGTTTTTACTTTTTTATCAGAGGCTACTACGCAGTAAGTGTAGGGCTTGCCCGAGAGATTTTGGGCGTGAAATTTCTTCACGTCGTCGAACGTAAAGCGGTCGGCGGCTTCGTAGGTG
>JALOLW010000146.1 GCA_025455795.1 Spirosomataceae bacterium | reverse complement strand
TACAATATGGTGGCATTTTTTGAAACCTATTCTTCGCCTCAATTCTTACAGCTTATACAAAGTCTTGAAATTGTGCAGAAAGAAACTGGACAATTGGAAGAGGTTGATAGTCAGACAAATGTAATTGTCCAGAACTTGTCTGGACAATTACATTTGTCCCCAAAAATGGCAAAGTTTCTACTTGAGATAAACTGGAGTATGCACGTTGAAATACTGAATCACTGTAAACTGATTGAGCAAAAAATATTCTACATCCTGTATGCCCAAAAAGAAAAATTAAACTATCGTGAACTGCAAAGAGCCATCAAAACTAATGCCTATACATCCGTTCTGAAAGCCGAAAGTAATCAATCAAAAGGCATGGAAATTGCCTATCCTGCCTCTAATTATTTGTTTAAAGACGTTGCCTATCTTGATTTTTTGGGCTTACCCCAAAAATACAACGAGAAGCGTTTACAAAATGAAATTCTGTCCAATATGAAAGATTTTATTTTGGAATTGGGCAAGGATTTCCTTTTTATTGGGCAAGAATACCCCGTACAAGTAGGCGGCAAAACCTTCAAAATAGACTTCTTTCATCGAGCCCTACAATGTTTGGTTGCTATAGAGCTAAAAACCAGCGAGTTTGAGCCAGCTTTTATGGGGCAATTAGAGTTTTATTTGGAGGCATTGGACAATGACGTGAAGAGAAGTAACGAAAACCCATCCATTGGCATTTTGCTTTGCAAAGAAACCAATCGGGAGATAGTTCGCACTCAATCGAAGTTTAAGCCCAACTATGATAGCCAAATACGAAAGAGAATTAATCCCCAAAGAAGTATTACAAAAATCATTAAACGAGTTTTTTAATTTTGTAAGAGAATAGTGTCATCATCTCAAATCGAAACAATACAACAAACTATAAATCAAGCACTTTACAAACCCAACGCAATATGAACCCTAAAATTCGCCGCGAAGACGCGCTGCACTATCACGCCAAAGGCCGCCCAGGCAAAATAGCGGTCGTTCCGACCAAAGAAACCAACAATCAGCTCGACCTCTCGCTCGCGTATTCGCCCGGCGTGGCCGAGCCGTGTATGGAAATCTACCGTAACGTAGAAGATGTTTATAAATACACCGCCAAAGGCAATTTGGTGGCGGTGATTAGCAACGGCACCGCCGTACTCGGTTTGGGCGATATTGGTCCCGAAGCAGGCAAGCCTGTCATGGAAGGCAAAGGACTTTTGTTTAAAATATACGCTGATATTGACGTTTTTGACATCGAACTCAACACCAAAGACGTGGATGAGTTTGTAAGGACAGTCAAGATTTTGGAGCCGACTTTTGGCGGTGTAAACCTCGAAGACATCAAAGCCCCCGAGTGTTTTGAGATAGAGCGACGCCTCAAAGAAGAAATGAATATCCCCGTGATGCACGACGACCAACACGGCACGGCCATCATCAGCGCGGCGGCGTTGTTGAATGGGTTGGAGTTGGTCGAGAAAAAAATCGAAGACATCCGCGTAGTGGTGTCGGGCGCGGGGGCGTCGGCTATCTCGTGTACCAAACTTTACGTGGCGTTGGGGGTGCGCCGCGAAAACGTGGATATGTTTGACAGCAAGGGGCATATCAACACCGCTCGTACCGACTTGGATGCCATGAAGCAGGAGTTCGCCTCGGAGCGTCGGTTTGGGTCATTGGCCGAAGCGATGGCAGGTGCCGATTTGTTTTTGGGACTTTCAAAGGCCAACGTAGTTTCCAAAGACATGGTCAAGAGCATGGCCAAAGACCCGATGGTGTTTGCGATGGCCAATCCAGACCCCGAAATACCATACCCAGACGCCGTAGAAGCCCGCGCCGATGTCATCATGGCCACGGGGCGGTCAGATTATCCCAACCAAGTCAATAACGTACTGGGTTTCCCGTACATTTTTCGCGGGGCGTTGGACGTGCGCGCCAAAGAAATCAACGAAGAAATGAAACTCGCGGCGGTGCGTGCGTTGGCCGAATTGACCAAAAAGCCCGTGCCAGACATTGTAAATTTGGCGTACAATACGACCAATCTCACCTTCGGGCGCGACTACATCATTCCGAAGCCCGTGGACCCGCGCTTGCTCACCACCGTGGCCCCCGCCGTGGCCAAAGCCGCGATGGACAGTGGCATGGCGCAGCACCCTATCACCGATTGGGATGCTTACCATGCTCAACTTGAAAAACGCCTCGGTCAAGACAATCAAATCTCGCGCGTCATCATCAGCAAAGCCCGCAAGGACCCCAAACGGGTGGTATTTGCCGATGCCGAAAACGTCCAAGTCCTCAAAGCCGCCCAACAAGTGCGCGACGAGGGTATCGCTACGCCGATTTTGTTGGGCAAAGAAGACAAAATTCGCTCCATCATCGAACTCAACAATTTGGATTTGGACGATGTCCCAGTACTCGACCCTTATAACCCAGACCAGACTGCCCACGTCGAAAATTTTGCAAACACCTATTTCCAAAAACGCCAACGCAAAGGCGTCAATGCCAGTGAGGCGAAAAAAATGATGTATTATCGCAACTACTTCGGCGCGATGATGGTCGAAACGGGAGAGGCTGATGCCCTGATTTCGGGCTTGACCCGTAATTATCCCGACACGATACGTCCTGCGTTGCAAATCATTGGTAAAGAGGCCAATGTGCAGAAAGTAGCAGGGATGTACATTTTGCTCACCCGCCGTGGACCACTGTTTTTGGCTGACACGACGGTAAACTTTAATCCTTCGGTCAACGACCTCGTAGAAATCACCGAACTGACCGCCCAGGCCGTCGAACGATTCAACATCAAGCCGCGTATTGCCTTGCTATCTTACTCCAACTTCGGTAGTGCCAAAGGTGAAGATGCCGAAAAAATGAGCGCAGCGACGGCTATTCTCCAAAAAAAGCACCCTGATATGGTGATTGATGGTGAACTTCAAGCTCACCTGCCGTTTGATACCGAACTCCTCAAAGCCAACCACCCGTTCAGCAAACTCGCCGACGGCGGGGCCAATACGCTCATTTTTCCCAACCTTTCGGCCAGTAACATTGCCTACAACTTGCTCAAAGAAGTAGGTGAATATGAGGCCATTGGGCCGATTTTGTTGGGCATGGGCAAGCCAGTCTATGTGTTGCAGTTGGGTAGCTCCGTGCGCGAGATTGTCAATATGGTGGCTATCGCCGTTGTAGAAGCCCAGATGAAAGGAAATAAGTAGGGTATTTTGCAAGCAGCATACACAAAAAATCCTCGCCAAATTGTTTTGGCGAGGATTTTTTGTGGGAAAACGGGCGTAATTACCGACCACCACCACGACGACCGCCGCCTGCTGGCGCACCACCGCCGTCGCTATTGTCGGTGCCTTGCTTGGTATCGTCGTTGTTGATGCTCTTCTTGCGCTGGAAGAAGTTACCGTCGAAAGTCACTTTACCAAAACGCTTGCGGAATGTCACGCGGAAGCCACGGTTGTAAATGAAATTAACCTGCTCTTGCGTAAAAATATTGCCGGGCGTGCTGCTGCTCAGGCTGGTACGTTGTTTGAACGCATTTTGGAAGAAGTTTTCTGCCCCAAATCCGAGCGTGGCTTGTTGCTTCTTAAATTCTTTCGCCACGGTCAAGCTATACACCCCGAAGCCTCCCTGCGTGCCTTGCAACTGAATCTCGCGCGCCCGCACAAATCCAAACAACTGTGCCGTCCAGTTTTTGCCGAGCTGGTACTGTGCCTGCCCGAAGACGTTGAAAGTCCAGTTTTGGTTGCTCACATTGAGCGAAGGGCTGTTGAGCATGATGTAGCGTACGTCAATGTTACCGTTGATGGTCAAAGTACGAAGGGGCTTAAACATAGCAAAGGTGTTAAATCCAATGGCACGACTACTACCGATGTTTTGGAAAGTAGTGAGAAGTGTGTTGTCGTTTACAATCACCGAGCCAACATTGACACCTTGCGCTTGGGTGAGTTGGTCAAACAACGCCTGTCCACCACGATAGCGCACTGTTTCGATGGAGTTGTCGGTGAGGCGGGTGTAAGCCGAGAAATTGAGGGTAGTCGTTTTGATAAACGTACTGAGGTTAATCTCAAAGTTGTTGGTCAGCTCCGTCTGCAAGTTGGGGTTGCCAAAAGAGATATTGAAGGGGTCGTTTTGGGCTACGTTGGGGTTGAGGTTTTGAATCGAAGGCCGCGAGATACGGCGATTGTAGCTAAAACGAATCGTTTTGTTGCCTTTCAAACTTTTGGAAATAGTCAAACTCGGCACAAAGTTGTCAAAATCGGGCAAATCTACCTGAGGTGCGTCTTGGTATTGAGCGGCGATTTGGGTATATTCGTAGCGCAAACCAGGTTTGAAGCCCCACTTGTTTTTGGTCTGAAACAAGAACGACATATAACCTGCATAGACGTTTTGGTCGTAGCTAAACGTATTGGTACGGAGGGGGTTAGAGACAAAAACACCACGACCCGAACTGTCAAAATTGAAACGAAAATCGCTTTCGATATGGCGCAAAATCACCTTGGCCCCAGTTTCTATTTGGGCGTATTTGCTCAACGGATCTTGGTAGTCCAATTGTAAAGTACGCTCTTGGGTAAGGCTTTGGTTGGGGTTGCTTTCACGATAAAACACGTCGCTTTCGGTCAAGCCACGGTATTGGTCACGGGTGTAGCTGTTGTCGCCACGGTTTTGACTAAATTGCGCCAAAAACACCAATTCTTTGTCGGCTTTGTCAAACTTGCGGGTGTAGTCGAAGTTTACGTCCAAGTTGTTGCCTTGGTTTTTGGTTTCGATTTTGTTGCCAAACGTCGGTGTAGCCGAACCACCGTTCAAGAAACTATATGACTGCTGCGAATTGTCGAGATTGAACCCACGGAGGCTATTGCGCCCGCTCAACGTGAAGCTATTTTTTGCGTCAGGATTGTAGTCAAAGCTGATTTGAGCGTTGCCGAAGCCGCCCATCTGTTGTCCGTCGTTTTCTTGGCGGGTTTTGAAAAACGTACCGTTGGGAAGTTGGCGATTGATTTCGACAAAACCACCCGTGGGAGGATAAAAAGCACGTCCGCCAGCGTTGATAGCTACCCCAAACTTCTTGGTACGGAGGTTGACGTTGCCAAACAAATTGCTCGAGCGGTTGCCTCCTGCTATGTCCACCGAGCCAGTGATGCCCTGCAAGTTGTTCTTTTTGGTGATGATATTGACAATCCCCGCCGAGCCTTCGGCATCGTAGCGGGCAGAAGGAGAGGTGATTACCTCTACGGATTTGATTTGGTCAGAGGGTATCATTTTAATGGCATCAGCCACGCTGTTGGCTACGATGGTCGAGGGTTTGCCGTTGATAAGAACACGGATGTTTTGACTGCCGCGCATCGAAACGTTGCCGTCCAAGTCCACCGAGAGCATCGGAACTTTGCGGAGAACGTCGCTCGCGTCGCCGCCTGCGTTGGAGATGTCCCGCTCGGCGTTATAGACAAGCCTATCCACTTTGTCTTCGATGATGGGTTTTTCGCCCACCACCGTTACTTCGGCGAGGGTGCGTACATCGGGCGGGAGGATAACATTGCCCAAATTTTTCTCTTTTTGTCCTTTACCGATGGTCACTTTGGCGATTTCGGCATTTTTATAACCGATAAACGTCGCCATAAATTTGAAATCTCCGTCAGGAATACCTTTCAAGATAAACTCCCCTTTGACATCGGTCATAGTCCCGTCAATGGGTTTGCCAGATTTAATATCAATGAGTGCCACAGTGGCATATTCGACGGGTTTGCCCGTAAGCGAATCTACAATGATGCCCGAGATTTTGCCGTTGCCGCGAGGTAGGTCAGTGGGCCTTTGTTGTTGCTGGTCCATGGGGCCGCGCATCATGCCGCCTCGGTCGCCGCCGCCTCCGCGCGAACCGCCCATACCCCCGCCAGGAAATTGCGCTTGGGTGTAGAAAGAAAATCCTAAAGTGGCTGTTAAAATAAAAATTGCCTTTTTCATTGTGTTTGGGATTGTTGAGGCCATTGTCAAAGCGACCTCGGTTGTGGATTTTGGTACAATCTAATGACAAAGATTATAGTACAAATGTTGCGCCTTTTTGCCCAAAAAAACGTCAAAAACGACCAAAGAGGGGGCTTGTTCGACTAAACAGCAGGGAAACATAGACGAAATCAATGATGTATGCACAACATAAATTGGCTTTTTTTGTTGAAGATGTAAACTATACGCAGCCAAATCAAATATTCTGTTGTATGAAAAAAAGATTTCTTCTCCCGTCTTTACTTCTCTGTTATGCTTCGTTGCACGCCCAAATAGACAGTATTTATCATACTCAAAACGTCAATGCGTTTCACATACTGGGTGGTATTGGGCTTTCTCACGAACATAGTTTGGGTAAAAACACAACGCTTTTTTTGGGCGGTTCTTTTGCCTCTTCTTTTACATCGAGGATGACGACAGTACGTGGACAATCGAACCTCGACTTTTTGTTTGGATTGGGAATAGAAGCCAAGACGCAACTTCGGCGGTATTATAATCTTCAAAAAAGAAGGCGCAATGGTAAGCCCGTCGCATTCAATACGGGTAGTTATGTGGCTTTACAGAGTATTTATGAGCATCCGGGACTGATAACTGCTCCCAATGACTTCAACTCTCGTTTTTTGGTAGGGCCTGTTTGGGGAGTGCAAGTGGTACGAAGGAAATTGTTTTTTAACGTCAATATTGGAGCGATGGGCAATGTTCGCTTGACAGGGCCACCCCAAGAAGGAATCCTTGCGTGGCCTGTACTGCCGCATACGCATTTGGCGTTGGGCTTCTTCTTGCGTCCGAAGGCCAAAATTCCCGTGGCTGATTAATCAAACAGCGGCCAATTGACAATTACCTTTCAGTCCGATTTTGTCTATCCGTTGCAGTTTGTATGCTTGCACAATTGACCGTTACTTCAAACCTTGTTTCAGTATTGGGCCAACACCACCATTCATGCCCCAAACGTATCCAATATGTTCCTGCACCTTGAGCAAAGAAATTGAACCCGTATTGACCATGACAACGATACAAGTCATTGGCATTGAGCCTTTGTAACTGCCCGTTGCTACCTACTTTGCCCCACTGAAATGGTCCCTTCTCACCAATCGTATTGATACAGTTAGGCAGATTGGTCGTGTCTATACGTAGGGTAACTAAGTCGTTGGGGTTGCAAATGACAAGGTTACTTTGGGCAGTAATGATGGAAATATTGGGTGCAGTAGGGCAAATAATACAGTCTTTCTCTCGTACCACGATAAACCTACGACCCGATGAAAGTAATGTATTCATGTCCAATGCGTGTCTTTTCCACATAGCGGCATTTGAGTTTTCGCCAATGACATACGAAGTATCAAAGGTTGTGGTATTGGACAAGCTCACCTCAAAACATTTGGCGAGGGCATTGGGGTCAGGACCAAAATTACCATTTGTCCATCCATCTGGTACGGCTTTGAACAGCAGTACATCATACGGCAAAAATTTATTGAGGTGGATATGAGTGTTATTTTTGAGATTGTACGCTATTTCGTGTTCATGCGCATATCCATTTTGCCCAAGCGTATTGGGTTGGGCTAATCGTAAAACAGCCCTATATGTACTCAATGTATTACTACCATTGGGGCCTTCCCATTTCACAAATAGCCTCACCGTCAGCGGTTCAGCATAGCCAGTAGCCTTCAAGACTTGCTTACACACACCATTTTCTTTAAAACCTGTGTACTCCCATCGAACGATTCGTTTGCGGTAATAAACGCTGTCTTGTGGATTGTAAAAACCTATGTCAGGATTGGGGGCTAATTGAGCAAAAGACTGACCAACAGCTTGCCCAACAGGACAGTCGCTACACGTTTGGGTAGTATCAACCGTAATAAAGAGAGGCGTTGAAAAGTCAGTAAAACATTCGTCCTCCTCTTTGATGATTCAATTTAGAATTTACTTACCGGATCCCCGCCCGCACCAAGTCCAGCAGTTACCGAAGTTCCGATGTTGAGTACATTCGCACCTAATGCCTTACTACGACCTAATGCTTGAGCGTCAGTATTGATAGCCCAGTACTCGATACTCTTACCAATGCCGTCAACAGCAGCAGATTCAAGCATACGGTCGACCTGTATTTCCGGCACAACAATGATTGTTGAGTAACAAGATCAGTTTCGTTTGTAAAAAAAATAAGAGAATGACGTGAAAATGACGAATGGCGTCAAAAAATGAGACAAGGGTCGACGAAAACAAAAATCTCGTCCCGAATGAAAACTCGAAGGGTGTTATTGCTATAGACTTACCGCATTACAACCACCACCACCGACACCAAGAACACGAATAACACAGGGACTTAAACCACCGTCGGGCATAACAGCAGCGGGGGTGTTACGAAGTTGAGTTGATCCATTCTTAGGTGGTCGTTGTAATTTTTGGAATCCTAAGAATGCACCCCGTTCTAATTTTTGTGCATTCCGACTCGTTAATATTGGTGGGGCAGATTGTCGTAACGCCGCTTGTTGCTTACGTCGTTGTATCGAGTCCAACACTTCACCATCGTTACCACCAGTGCTACTTGTACTACTTCCACCAACCGCATGAAGCTGAGTTGATTGGATCCCAAGTCGACTTGTTGTCGTTGATGGTATCGTCCAGGCGATCACTTCATTACAAGAAGTGACTGTCCAAAGTCCTAACAGACAAACATTCGAGAACTTCATTGTTATCCAAGTTGCAATACAGCCGATCAAATGATAATAGTTACTGCTACACGATCCAAAAACAAAA